>NZ_CAPDXS010000146.1:0-13150 GCF_948601915.1 uncultured Acetatifactor sp.
AGTCAGCGTTATGCAGTCTGGTTTCACGGCAAGTGAAATCGTTAAGCAGTATAAGTGCCGGATAGGAACGGCAAAGAGCAAATAGGCCGGGCATGGTGCCGAGGCGCAAAAAAATCCCTGCCGGGAATCGGATATCCGCGAAGATACCGATTCCGGCAAGGATTTTAGGGTTGCCGGGCATTAGCTCCTGGCTTCCTCCGCAGGAATCCCATTCTGGCGCCCAAAGATTCCCATCAGCAGGTGGCCCCACCCTTCACTTTCTTCTCCAGCACCGCGGACTTGTCGATCTGGGCGTGGAGCAATTTATCCTGTATATAGTCAAATCCCAGACGGTTCACCGTATCCGCGAAGCGCTCGCCGGTGATACCCTCGTCCCGGAAGAACAGGATGGCCCGCTCTATGGTATCCAGCACTTCCTCCTCGCTGGTGAACAGCTTATCCAGGGGACGGCCGTTGGCGATTTTCTTGCCCCATCTGCCGCCGATGTAGATTTTGCAGCCGTCCATGTACTCCTCAGTGACGCCGAAGGGACATTTTCCCTTGCAGCGCCCGCAGCCGTTGCAGGATTCGGCGTCCACTTTCAGGCAGCCGTCCTCCACTTTGGCCAGCTTGATGGGACAGGAGGTCTCCACCTGGCATTTCTTGCAGCCGCGGCACTTGGAATAGTCGAACAGGGGCACCCTCTGGCCGATGATGCCCAGGTCGTTCAGATCCGGCTTCACGCAGTTGTTGGGACAGCCGCCCACGGCTATCTTGAATTTATGGGGCAGCGTCACATGGTGATAGCCTTCGTAAAAACGTTCATGAATCTTCTCGCTGATATCAAATGTGTCAATCAGGCCGTACTGGCAGGTGGTTCCCTTACAGGACACCACAGGGCGCACCAGAGAGCCAGTGCCGCCGGTCTCCAGATTATGCTCCGCCAGGAACGCGATCAGGGGATCGATGTTGGCGTAAGGCACCCCCTGGATTTCCATGGTCAGGCGGGTGGTCATGGTGATCTCGCCGCTGCCGAAGCGCTCCGCTCCCTCCGCGATGGCCCGATGCTCTTCGGTGGTGATCTTGCCGTTCCTGGTGATCACGCGGACGTTGAACACATCGCCGTAACGTTTGTCCTGAAGGCATCCCAGACCCTTCACCCGCTTGATCTCCTCAGGAGAGAGCTTCCCCCCTGCAGGAACCGCCCTCTTGACCACATTGAACGTAGAACCGCCTTCCAGCACACGGGTATTGGTGAATCCCAGGGCTTTCAGCTTGTTCTGGATGAGATACCCTCTCTTGCCCCTGGCGCAGACCAGCAGCAGCTTCTCCGCCTTGTCATATTTCGCGGAAGACTCTTCCGGTCTGGTCAAATCGAACCACTCCGCGCCGGGCAGGGCGGGTGCGGGATGGGCGTCCACCAGGCGGTATCCGTTTGCCGCGCCCGCCGCGTACTCTCCGGGGGTAAAGGACTCCAGCTTCCCGCTCATCTTGTTCACCAGCACGCCGCAGGCCGCCGCGATAGGATGGATGGCGGTGGAGAAAGGCGGCGCATAGGCGAAATCCATGGTGAGAAAATCTTCCGCTTTCGCTCCAAAGGAAATCCCGGTGACGGCGATGTCCGCCATCTTGTCCACCGCGCCCGCGCCGATGACCTGAAGGCCCAACAGCTTATGGCTTTCCCCATCGGCAATCATCTTGGTGACGAACATGGCGGAATCCGGATAGTAATGGGCCTTGTCGTCCGTGACGCACAGGGCGGAAACCACCTGGAATCCGGCTGCCCTGGCCTGTTCCTCCGTAAGGCCTGTGCGCGCCGCGTTCAAATCCGAAGACAGCTTCACCACGCCCGTCCCCAGGCAGCCCGGGTAAGGGGTCTCCTGGCCACTCAGGGAGAGGGCCAGCGCCCGTCCGGCGATGTTGGCGGTGGAGCCCATGGCAGACCACTGGGTGCGTCCAGTGATGCGGTTCTTCACCAGAGCACAGTCCCCCGCGGCGTAGATGTCCGGCAGATTGGTGCGCTGGTATTCGTCCGTGACGATGCAGCCCCTGTCCATCTCCAGGCCGGTATCTGCCAGGAATTTCGTGGCCGGGCGGATGCCTGCCGCCAGGATGACCATCTCCGCGGGCAGGGTTCCCGTGCCGGTCTGTACGCCGGTGACCCTGTCCGTGCCGGCAATCCGCTGCAAGGCCGTGCCGGTGAGGATGCGCATGCCTTTTGCCTGTAGCTTCCTTCTGACATAATCCGCCATCTCCGTGTCGAAGATATTGGGCATCAGCTGAGCCGCCATGTCCATGACGGTGACGGAAAGGCCCTTCGCCATGAGGTTTTCAGCCACTTCCAGGCCGATGAAACCGCCGCCTACCACGACGGCCCGCTTGCAGTTCTGCTCTTCGGCATACTTTCTGCAGCCGATGGCGTCCTGGGGCGTGCGCACGGTGAACACGCCGGGAAGCTTCGTGCCTTCCACAGGGGGGACGGAGCTTTCCGCTCCTACGGCAATGACAAGCTTGTCATATTTTACTGTCTCCACTTCCCGGCTCTGTGACAGGGCACCGTCAGATTCTGTCCCCGACAGCACCGCTCCCCTTCCGCCGACAACTGCCCCGGGGTTCTGGGGTTCCGCCCCATTTCCCTCACCTGTTGGCTGCTGCGTTCCCTGGCTGCCTGTCTCCGCGCCACTCTTCCGCACGGAAACCGTCTTTGCCTCCGGGTCTATCGCCACTGCTTCGCTCCGGGTATGTACCGTGGTGCCTGTGAGGCCCATGAACTTCTGAGGGGTGTTCACGATCAGTTCCCCTTCCGTCTCGATGGCTCCGCCGATGTAGTACGGAAGGCCGCACCCGGCATAGGAAATCTCCTTTCCTTTGGTATAGATGACGATTTCAGCCTGGGGAGTCTCCCGCTTCAGCTTCGCCGCCACCTTTGTGCCGGCGGCTACGCCGCCGATGATGACAATTTTCATGATTGTCTGCCTCCTTCAATTTATTGTTCTGTCTTTTTTCCAAAAAAGTATTAAGGAATCGTGTACATTGCGGCCTCGGCGATGTCCAGTTCCAGCATACCGGCAAGGGCCTGAGCCACAAGGTAGCTTGCCCGGAATTTGCCTTTGATTTCCGCCCACTTTTCTTCCCCTACACTGCCTTTCATCTCAATCAAGTACAGCTTCCATTGGTTCCCATTCTGTCTTTCGAATATTATACTGCATAACGCTGAATACTGCCTAATGTAATCATGCGATTGAACCAGTCAGCGTTATGCAGTCTGGTTTCACGGCAGGCGAAATCGTTAAGCAGTATAAATGGTCAACCCTTTTATACATGGACTTCGTCTTCCCTTCCTGAAAAAAGAGAAAGTCTGTCTTTTTCTTATCCATATTTGCAATACACAGATTATCATCCGATACCAGTTTTACCTGCAATTGGCTTCTTCCGGTTTCCTCTGCCTCCTCCAGAAGCATTTCCGAACCCTCATGTACGATAAAATCCTGTACCATCAAATCTTCTATGATGAATTCTCTTTTTGTATTTCCCATTCCGTTCTACTCCTGAATCACATATGCCTCGTCCATAATCCTGTCCAATGCATCGTTGAATGTCGGAACCGCAAAACCGTTTTTACCGCAGCTTAATTCTTCCACCTTTGTCTTTTCTCCGGCTTCTGCCCGAAGCTGGTAGACTTTGACTTCTTCCGACCACAGCAAATCACGGGAATCATATCTCAATTGATGGCATATTTCTTCCCTGTCTTCCCGCCCGGACAGGCGTATCATGTTATTGATATGCTGCAGTATGATGTCGCTGTGCGTCGTGACATTCATCTGCACCCCGGCATTTACCAGCCGGCATAAAACTCTTGCCATTTTCTGCTGAAGCTGGGGATGGAGGCACATTTCAGGCTCTTCATAAAACAGGGCTCCCACATTCTTTTTATGCTTTAGTATCAAGATAAGCGGAGATAGCTCCGTCACTACAGCGGATACGGTTCTCAATGACATTCCTGTCGTTTTTCCATTCGGGACGTAGGTCACTTCCTTATTCGGAAGAGAACTCATTTCTACTGTCCCGTCAGCCATGCCGCTCTCCAAATACTCCACTATTTCCGCAAAGTTTTCATTGCTTTCGCCGTCAAGAGTCAGGTCATTTATCACGTCCAGGAATTGATTGATTGGCCTTACAAAGGGTGGCAAGGGTTCCGTTTCTATCCCTATGTTAAAGGCCGCTCTTCTGCCGACTTTATTGATGACATCCTTCGTGAGCATAAAACCCGTTCTTGCGGCCGGGAGATAAATGCATTTGTTTAACGTCCTAAGCCGTCCCTCGTTAAGTAAAAATCTGAAAATATTGTTTACAAAAAAGTCCCAATTTGATTCATCCAAATCTTCAGACATACGACCCTTTTCAGAAAAGTATGTCACATGCCCTTTAGCATCATTTCCCAGGCGAATCGAAAATATGATTTTGTCTTCACTTGTCTTAGCTCTGAAGCCGATAGAAATATCGTCCAATCCTGTCAATTCTATCTGCAATTCCTTTATATCAACATCCGCACTGTTAAAAATCGCTTTTACCAGCTTATCTTTATGGCATTCTATCCTCGCCTGCAAAACAGTCTGCAGTTCACTTCCGATTTCGCTGGCCTGCACAGTATGTCCGCCCTGTTCCCTGGCAGTTTCCATCTGCTCCTTTACCCAGCGCAACAGCCATTCTTCCGCCTCTGTCTCCAGCGCACTTCCAGTACCGGCAAAAACCTCTTCCAGATTCAGAATCCCCCATAGCAGCGACATCAGATAACTTTTTCCACTGTTGTTATCGCCCACAAAAAGAGTCAATGGAGCCATCTCAATCTCTGCGCTTTCTATTTTTCCATATCCCGCTACTTTTAATTTCCAACCCACCTTTAGGCAAACCTCCCCTTTGTCCGGCTCCTGTGCCCACTGCCGCTTCCGATATCCATTCTATCGGATATCCGCTTTCCATGCAAAAGCCTTTGCACTCTATCGCCGGTCTCTCTACAGCCGAAACGCACAGACCACCCCGGCTGTCTCACCCCCACTGTCCCAGCCGCCAAATCAGGGAAAATCCCCCGGGACGCCTGCTCTTTTCCTCCGAAAAAGCTTTCCTGACAAATGCCGCACATGCCAAATCAGCGGCATCCATGTAGGCATTCCCCCGGCTGCTGAAACATGCTTTCCGTCCTTCCATTTCGAAGCTTTCCGTCTCCTCATCCGCCTTCTCCGCCAGCGCTTCCCTGGAAAGGACATGGAAATGTACCTGCTTCACTTCCTGCCGCGCCCCGAAGTTGCAGCACATGGAAACCTCCCGGAAATCCACATGCGCCTCCGCGAATGCCGCAAACGCAGCCCATGCCCTCTCATCCTGCAAAAGAGCCTCCACATCCGGAAACCGCCGCCTGGGCACGATGACGGCGTGCCAACGGGCTATGGGCTGCGGATGGCGCATCATCACGAATTCCGCTGAGCTGGCTTCCACCTTTACCGGCAGCAGACACAGGCATCTCCTGACGCAGAAGCTGGCCAGGACGCCTCCTATCCTGCTTCTGGCAACCTTCATTATCGCCCTTTTCAGCGCTTTCATCCGCCACCTCCGCTTTCTCTGCTTCCCTTTCCGCCGCCAATGCCATTGCGGGCATCCGTCCGGCCCCAATACAGATTTAATTATTTTGTCGCGTTAGCTCTCTTTATAGTAAGTTTACCATGCAAGCGCAGAAAAGACAAACGTAAAATCCGAAATTCTAAAAACGATTTTGAACACAATATGGAAAAGCAGCGGCAAATGTTTTCGGGTGTAAGGAATTGTCTACAGACAGTTCCTAAGGAAGTGTCTGTAGACAATTCCTAAGTATAAATTAGCGGAAGCAGATACTCTATGCGCCTGCTTCCGCCTGTCTCTTCAATCACTGCCTTTCAGAATCCACCGGCCTTTCTTGGTGGAGCCCACACGCTGTAGAATCCCCTCTGCCCGGAGCTGTCCCATGATATACCTCACCCCGCTCCGTGAAAGCCCCGTTACATCCCCCAGCATCTTCTGTGTGACAAAGGGATTGCTGATTTTCCAGTCTATTTTAAGGTCGATTTCCCGGTCAGTGACTTTTTGCCCCATATGCTTCGCTTTGCGATACTGTTTCTGCGGCTATGCCTCGTAAAGCCTGTCGCCATCCCGCCCTGTCCTACATCTTCTCCGGCGCGGCAAATCCCAGCAAATCGATGCAGGTCTCCAGCACGTCCCGGGTCAGCGCCAGCAACGCGATTAGGCTCTCCCGCCTTGCCCCGTCCTCCTCGCCTAAAATCTTGGTCTCATGATAGAAATGGTTGAAAGCGTTGGCCAGGTCATAAATATAGGCGCATACTTTGTGGGGCGCGATTTCCTCAGACGCATTCTGAATCATGGTATTGAACTGCACCAGCGCCATCTCCAGAGCCTTTTCCGACTCGCTTCCGGCCTCCTGGAGGGCAAGCCCCTCCGGCTTCCCGCCCTGCTCTTTATACTTATTTAAGATAGATTTGATACGTACAATCGTATACAAAATATAAGGCCCGGTGTCCCCCTCAAAGGAAGTGAACCTGTCGATATCGAACACATAGTCCTTTGCGGCCTGGTTGGACAAATCCCCATACTTCAGGGCGGAAAGCGCCACGGTCTCCGCCACGGCCTTCGCCTCCTCCTCGGGCATCTCCCGGCCTTCCCGAATCTTCCGGTACATCTCCTCCTGGGTCTCCCGCACCAGCACGTCCAGGCGCATGACGCCGCCGTCCCTGGTCTTGAAGGGCTTGCCGTCGCTGCCGTTCATGGTGCCGTGGCCCAGGAACTTCAGCACCGTCTCAGGCTTCACCAGCTTCGTCTTGCGGGCGCAGCGGAACACCTGCTCAAAGTACAGATCCTGGCGCTTGTCCGTGATATAGATAATCTCGTCCGGGGCATACAGGCGCATGCGCTCCATGATGGTAGCCAAGTCCGTGGTGTTGTACAGGGACGCGCCGTCGGACTTCAGGATCATGCAGGGCGGCACCTCCTTGGTGTCGGCCTCCTCCTTCACGTCCACCACCAAAGCGCCGTCGCTGATATAGGCCCAGCCCCCCTCTTTCATATAATCCACCATCTCGGGTATCAGGTCGTTCACATCGCTCTCGCCCTTCCACAGGTCGAACTCCACGTTCAGGCTGTCGTAATTCTTCTTCAGATCCACCTTGGACACATCCACGATATGCTTCCACAGGGCACGGTATCCCCGCACACCCTTCTGGAACTTGCGGGTGGCCTCCAGGGCCTTTGCCTTGAATGCCGCATCCTCCTTTGACTTGGCGCTGGCCAGGGGGTAGATCTCCGCGAACTCCGCCTCGGTGATAGGCTCTTCCGCCGGATACTCGCCCTGGTAGCTCTCGTCAAAATACAGCAAATCCGGCTTGCGCTCCTGCAGCTCCGCAATCACCATGCCGATGGGCGTGCCCCAGTCCCCCAGATGCACGTCCCCGATGACCTCATGGCCCGCATAGCGGCTGATGCGCTTGATGCTCTCGCCGATGATGGCCGGGCGCAGATGCCCCACATGGAGGGGCTTGGCCACATTTGCCCCGCCGTAGTCGATCATTATCTTCTTCGGTTTTTCAGGCATTTCCAAACCGAATTTCGGTTCCGAATCCATGGCTTTCACCATGCCCAGCAGGAAACTCTCGGACAGTTTCAGATTCAGGAAGCCCGGAGCCACGGCTGCCGCCTCCTTGAATACAGGGCTGTCCGCAAGCCGGGCCGCCACATCATTGGCAATCATGATAGGAGCCTTCTTATACTTCTTTGCCCCCGCCATAGCGCCGTTGCACTGATATTCGCACAAGTCAGGGCGGTTGGACAGGGTCACCCTGCCCAGGGCCGCCTCATACCCGGCCGCCTCGAAAGCCTTTCCCATTTCTTCCGTCAATACATCCAGTATCTTCTTCATTTCGATTCTCCGTTCTTCCCGCTCTGTCAGGACTTTTCCGCATACCATGGGCCAGGCCTCCGCCCATACGAACGCGATTCTGCCGATATTCTCTCTTTTGATTCACCCATGGAGCCAGAAACTGACACAGCACTTTTCTGTGTCAGCATTATACCCTAATTTTCTCCTTCGCGCAACCTATTTCTCTGCGCTCCGGCGAACCCTTCGAGAACCCTTCGAGAATCCCGGTTCGTAGCAGACTCTTTCAAATGCCGCCCCCAATCATCCGCTCGTCACTCCCGCACTGGCGAGGAAGGTCACAGGCACATCCGAATGCTGTCTGAGCTTCCGGCAGGTTCACGTCCTGAAGCGCCCCGCATCGGAACGCTCCCCCTGTATCCGGACTTCATATTGGGCATTCTGCGGGTCAGGGTTCAAGTAGACTTCCACATCGGGCGCATTGCCATGCTTGTATCCCGAAGCTGGCAGCCCTTCCGTCACGATGCGGTGCCAGATGCACGCCGGAACTCCCGCCGTCCCTGGCAGGGGCAGCGGGAGCAGCTTTCCGCAGCGGAATCCACGCTCCGCAAATATGCTGTTGTCAGAAATTGAAGCTGCCGTCCCATACAGGCATGTCGGAAAGGTAGGCGCTCTCCACAGCCGGAACATAGTACGCGCCATAAGCTTTCAGGCCGTCATCCATAGCCGCTTCGGGCAGTTCCACATAAAAGCGGTAATAGGGCATATAATACCTCTCCCGCTCTCCCGCGCGGTAGACCAGCTCCACTTTCCCGATGAACTCCTCTCCGGGCATCTCATAGGGCGCTGTGGTGATATAATTGCCTTTCCGCAGAAACTCTTTCGCCTCCTCCGCCGTGATGATCGGATACTCTCCCACCATCCTCGACAGATCAGGCCGGAAGCTCCTGGCCAGGTACAGCCTGCCCTGGTCATCGCAGTAAAAGGCCGTCCGGTTGAAATTGTAATTGATGATGCGTTGGACCATATCCTCCGCCCGGTCATAAAATTCAATCCAATAGCTCTGCTGGAGATCGATATTGTAACTGCCGCCATAGATATTCGCCGCAGGATGCTCCATCCCGATGAAATCCTCGTACTCTTTTTCCAGATACTCTGCCGTCTCCGCCAGCTCCCCATAGGCAGCGTGATGGGTAAAGCGATATTCCTCCGGCAGGGATACGGCCGGTTCAAAAGATACCGTAGCCGTCATGGCCTGATTCACCTCGATTTTCAGCCCTTCCGCTTCCCCGATTAGCTTCGTGGGATTGAAATACCCTTCCGGCACGGTGTCTCCGACCATCTCCAGCTTCTCCGTTATGATTCGCCTCGTCTCTTCGTCCGGCACATCATCCGTGATGGTCAGGGATTCCTCCTCCAGTCCTAAGCTGCCCGCGACCTCAATCAGGAATTCCCGCATTTTATGAAAGTCTCCGCCCTGTGCGATGTAGCGCTCATCGTAGGAGAGAACATTTTCATACACCGGCAGAGATGAAATCCCCAACGCCTCGCCCCAGGGGTTTGCATTGACTAACTCCGAGATGTCATGCACTCTGACGCCCTCATAGCCCGCTGCTTCCTCCTGCCCAATCTCTGTCACGGAAAGCATGGGAAGCCCTGCGGCGCCCCCTGTCTCCTGTGTGCCGGGTTCCTGTCTCCCCTCTGGGTCATGGGACGCGTGGAGCGAGGAGTCCTGGCCCGACTGATTCTGTTTTTGTTCCATGACAATCCATCCCACGCATGCCGCCAGCAGAAGACCGGCCGCTGCGGCAGCCCATTTCCACAGACTTCCGGCCCTTTTCCTCCCCTCCCGGTTCCGCAGCCTGTCGGTCTCTTCCAGGATAGCATCGTCCAACAAGTTCAAAGCGTCACTAATCTGTTCTTTCCTCATACCACAAATCCCTCCTGTTCCAGATAAGCCTTCAGTCCCTGTCTCGTGCGGTACAGCATGCTCTTCGCCTTGGATTCGCTCATGCCGAAATATGCGGCCACTTCTTTCAGGGAATCCATATAGTAATACCTTCCCACGAAAGTATTTCGGGCTTCCGGTGTCAGCGTGCGGAGATAAGCGCCGATGGCCTCCGAGAGCAGATGCAGATTCACGTCCTGTTCCGTGGCATCTTTGCCGGAAACGCAGTCTTCCAGCTCGGACAGGGACAGGGCGTATTCCGATGCCTGCCGCTTCTTCCGGTTCCGTCCCCGGAGCATGTCGATGGACAGCTGTCTGGTGATCCTGCCCAGGTAGGCGGAAAGGACTTCCGGTCTGTGGGGCGGCATGGAATTCCACGCTTTCAGATAGGTATCGTTGACGCTCTCCTTGCTGTCCTCCAGGTCAGCCAGCACATGATAGGCAATCTTCGACAGATAGTGCCCGTATTTGCGCTCTGTCTCCTGAATCGCGTTTTCATCCCTCTGCCAGTACATCCCTACAATCGCTTCGTCCTGCATCCCTGTTTCCCCTTTCCTGTGGCTCCCTTTTGTCGCTCCCATTCCCTGGCATTCATTCCCTGGCTCTTCTGCGCCTGCCCGTTGTCTCTTCTGCGCTTACCCGTTGGCTCTTCTGCGCTCCGTTCATCGCTTTCGTTATCAGATATGGAATAACCGGATTCTCCTCCGATTCTTTCTTATACCCTCCCGAAACCTCCAGGCCGCATATCACGCTGCTTTACGGAACTCCTTGGGGCTGATTCCCCCGCTTTCCGGGTGCCTTTCGGCCTCAATACTTGATTCCGCTTCCAAAATTCCAAGAGCCTTTTTTCTCTTGCGCTTTGCTTACCGCTTTCACTATATATTCCGACAAAATCAGGAGTTGGTTGCACGAAAAAAGAATTTTTATAGATTTTTTCCTTATTCTTTCAGATAGTCCAACAACGGTTCCAGATATGCCCGGTCTGTCCAGTCGCAGGCCTGCCCTACGGCACACATGAGCGCTTTCATCCACGGCTCATAGGTGTCGGGGTCTCTCTTCGCCACGGCTTTCTGCAGCATCCTGCACAGGGCTCTGTCCCGGAACGTCATTCTGCTCTCATCCCAGGTTCCCCGCCCGTAGAAAAGCGGAATTCCCTGCAGCCCTCCCGTCAGGTTCCGCGCTCTGATTTCCTCCAGCGCGCTTTCGTCATAGGGGGACGCGCCGACGCAGAAAACGGCTGTCCTCTTATCCTACAGTTGGACGATGTGCTTCTTCAGGAACGCCAGCCCGGCTATGCCGGATGCATAATTTCCCTTTCCTCATTTCCGCTCCTTTCCGCCCATTGCCTGATTCAAAAATGCTTCATAGGCGCTTTCCTGCTGCCCATATATCTCGTCCGCTGAAATCCCCGGCGTGGTCACGGAAAAAACAGTGCCGATTCCAATGGTGTAGATCAGCATGTTCAGATGCAGCTGTCTGGCCTGCTCCGCGCTGATGCCCAGCTTATCCGCAAGCAATCCGGCTGTCCCGGAATCGGCCTCCGCCCGGTACAGATCCTCCAGGGACGATATCCCCTCCCGCCGGTGCAGGATGAATATCTTGTATAAATGAGGCTGTTCTTTCGCCAGCTGGATATATGCCCTGCCTGTGCCCCGGAACAGGTCGTCCCTGTCGATACGCTCCGCCACATATTCCCGCACGAAACAGCGGACACGCGCTGCCACGTCCCGGCGCAGGCCGTCCATGTTCCTGCAATAGCTGTAGATTGGCTGCACGGAGCAACCGATTCTGTCCGCGATATTCTTCACCAGAACCTGTTCCATGCCGCTGCTCTTCGCTATCTCAAAGGCAGCGTCCACCACCATCTCTTTCGTGATTCTCTGCTTCGGCATCTTCACCACTCCTTGTATGCAATCCTATAATTCAGTTATATAAATTATTTATATAACTGAATTATATAACTGGCTACAGAATCTGTCAATAAGTTCCTGCGCCGCCTGATGCCCTGTTTCCATTCTTTCACGCAATTTACGCGACTATATAAATGGCATTTAATTCCTGCCAACCAATGAAACTCCCCGCAGCAGAGCTGCGGGGAATTAGACCCGGAGAGATTAAACACAGCAAGTCATGCCGTTTATCCGGTTTGTGTGCAAGATTCAATCACCGAATATATATTTAGGAAGCAAAATCACCTGCCAGATTAGCTACTCATCTAATTTCATCCTGTCAATTCCGAAGATATTACGAGAAGAGAGATACATGAAATTGTTTTCTATATATGCGCTCCCTGATAGCTTTAATGGAGTATTGATCACTTTTATCTTTTCCAATGTATCCTTATCCCAAAAGGCGATTTCCGAGCAAGGGTAAGAAATGGTTACCAGCATATCCCCGCTTACCCCTGCACAAACGAACATTTTCCTGTGCGCTTTCTTCACAGATGCCTGGATTTCGAAGCTTCTTATGCTGATTTTGTAAAGTTTTCCATCGTGACCGGCGGCATATAAGGCTTCTCCGTCAATATGCAGGCTGCCGATGTTTTTCTTCCCCAGGACAAGGTTCTTTTCAATGGAAAGCGTCCTTTTATCCAATAGCAGCAGCTCCCCTTCCACCGTTCCGCCAATCAAGTATAAACCATATGTCTGCAGACTCCACATACTGCTTCCGGAAACAGTGAACTCTTTCTGCCGATACGACTGTTTGTCAAGAGTAATCACTTTTCCGTTCCGTATGGAACAATAAATGGTCTCATCATCCACAGTCATCCCACATATATCAGAGCTTAAATCATTGCCTAACTGCCACTTGCCTAACAGTTCATAGTCCTTTTGGCCCAGGACATAAAGCGTACAGAAATCATAGATATAAATCCGATCGTCATCTGCAATCAGCTTTCTTGACAGCCCATCTTTCCCGAACACTGTCTTCTGACAAAGAATGTTTCGGGATGTTTTATCGATTTTCAGCAGCTTTTTCCCACACATACAGTCGATGCACTGCCCTGTCACATGGAATCCTGTGACGATTCCGCCCAACTCTGCTACGTGCTCCATTTTTCCCTCCTACGCAGACGTAAGTCCGATCTTTTCCGTCTTTTCACACAGCCAGTCATGCCGTTTATCCCATTTTTGTCCAAGCTTTCACCTCATGGGACTATCTGCTCCCCGTTTTCATCCGGTTCCCGCAGCAGTTCCGCCAGAGCGTCCAGTTCACGCAGCTTTGACTCGCCCATGCTAAATCCACCACTCCAGCGTCAGTTCCCCCAGCGTGGCGGTCCGTTTCCGCTCATAGTCCAGCATGACCTC
>NZ_CAPDXS010000147.1:0-13048 GCF_948601915.1 uncultured Acetatifactor sp.
TTTCCGGCATCAGGGATATGCCGCTTCCCGTTCCTCCGCTCCTGCCCTTTCAGGGCCGTCCCTGCTCCTGGCCGACATTTCCCGGAATGTGAGCAGATCTTCATTAAAATCCTTTGTCTGCGGAGTCTGGATGAACACTTTATATCCCGCCTTTGCAAAAGCCTCTGCTGACTGTTCCGCCTGCACCTGCCCATGGTTGCGGGGCTGCCCGTTTGCGTCCTTCCCCTCCATGTCATTGTCATAGCAGAACACAATCTCCCGAATCTCCGGGTGGCTCTTCAAATAACGGGAAAGGGCCTTGTCCGACAGGCACCCCTCCGCCACCCGGTGGTCCTCCCGCCAGTCAATGCCGTACAGCTTGCACAGGGTCGCATGGCTCATGGCGTCAATGGGCGCCTCAAACTCATACACCCGGCCGGAACGCCCCTCCATGCAGAACCCGTAGGTCTTGTCGGAGTTCTCCATGTCCTGCCGGAACTTCCTGTCGCTGCTGGGAGACCGGAGCGCGCAGTACCGTGGCTTTCCCTCCCCGTCATAGCCTACAAAGGCGCAGTTCCGGAAAGTGTACCCATTCTTCTGCGTGACTGCCTGATAGACCTTGTTCTGGTTGATCATGGCATACACGATCTCGCTGTCAATTCCACGGGTGCGGGTCAGATAGGCGATGGTCCGGTTAAAGTCCTTATCTTTCGGCGGCAGCACCAGCTCCCCTCTGGGCTTCTTCTCCACCGGCTCCACATAATGCCCTGTCTGCTCGTAGGCACGGCAGCCCAGAATCATCTCCACCGCGCTTTTGAAGTCAGCGGCTCCCAGATATTCCTGGGCAAACTGGATGATGTTCCCGCTCTTCTCCCCGGAAAACTGGTAATACCCCCGCCCGTGCCGGAACAGGTACAGGCCGCCGCTGTGCTTCACATGGACCGTGTTCCGGTCGCCTTTCTCCACCTCAAAGCCGTGGCTGACGGCGAAATCGATGATATTGGTATCAAAGACCTGTTTCATCTGCTCTTCCGTAAAAGGCATGGGCCGCCGCCTCATGGCTGTTTGCCTGTCCGTAACCGTCACCTCCCTGCAGCCAGAAAAAGCGCCGGCAAAATGGTTCTTCTTCCATTCTGCCAGCGCCCTGCACTGTGTTGTTATTCTGCTGTTATCCTGTTATGGTTTCTGTTTCATCTGCCGTTATTTCAGCTTCATCCCGTCTTTGAAAGCGTTCCCCACCTTTCCGCCCAGCTTCAGGTATGCGTTGTTCACCGGGTCAAACACAATGGGCTCCAGCTTTGCCGGGTCGATCTTCCCGTTTTCGTCCAGAATCTTTTCATCTGCGGAGACATTGACAATCTCGCCCACCAGCCTGCAGGTCTCCTTGTCGTAGCTCACCAGCCTGCACTCCACCGCCATGGGCAGCTCCACAATAACGGGAGCGTCCACATGCTCCGCCTTTTCCGTATGGAGCCCTGCCTTTGCCAGCTTGTCCGGCACCCTGTTTGCGGACTCGATCCCCACATAATCGCACTCCGCCACATGGGCCGCGTCCGCCATGCTCACCGTAAAGGCGCCACGGGCCAGGATATTCGCCACCGTCTTATGCCCTGCGGAAAGGCACATGGAAATCTGGGTGTCATCGCTGATGCCGCCCCATGCGGCGTTCATGGCGTCCGGCGTCCCGTCCTCCCCATAGGTAGCAATGATAAATACCGGTTGCGGGTACGTCCACGGCTTCGCTCCAAAATTCTTCCTCATCTGTTCTCCTCCTTTGCTCCAAAGCGTTCTTTCAGGCCGGAAAGCGTATCCACATCCGCCATGTCCTCTTCCGTCAAAAGCGGATACCCTTTCTCTGCCCGCAGCTTATTCCCTTCCTCCAAGATAGCCGCCCTGACAAAGCTGTCAAAACGCTCCATCAGTTCCTCATCCGTCTCTTTCCGCTTTTCCTCTGCCATCCTGCATCTACCTCCGGTTTCTATTTCCAGCAGGCTTTACTGTTACGGTTATGTAACAGGCCGTATGGACAGCCTTATCTGCACCGGAACGCCTGCCGGATGGCTCCAGTATAGCAGACCGGCAGACTTTATTCAATGCCTCCGCCTTTTTCATCGCTCCATTTCTTCTGTTTCTTCCGGCAGCGCTTCCTTTCCTGCCTCTTTCTCCGCCTGCGGCTCCGGCAGCCGGTGGAACCGGTCGGTCCCCGGCACAAGGGCCAGGGACCTGCCGTTCTCCCAGATCATATGCAGCTGCCCTGCATCGTCCACGGACTTCACGATCCCTTTCAGCCCGGGCGGCATCCCCTGCTCGTTCATGTAGTCCAGCTCTATCCGGGAGCCTATGGGGTACCGTCTCCGTATCGCGTCTACCTCCTCCTGGGTCTTCCAGCCTGCCATGCCTCCACCTTTCCTTTCTGCGCCCTCTCCCGGCGCTGCCGTGCCTGTCCCTGCCTGTCCGGCGCCCTCTCCATGCCCCTCCGGCACTGACTTCGGGATTATGCCTGCGTCCGCCACCTCCCTCTCCGCCTCTTCCCGGGACAGGATGCGGAACGGGTCTTCAGCCTCCAGGATGCATGCGTCCATCAGGACGAAGAGCTGCCTGGCATTGATGCCATGCTCCAGGCACACCGCGGCCTGTACCATCTCCCCCGGGTACAGGATGCAGCTTTCCAGGCCCAGCCCGATGAGGGCGTCCAGCACCTCCTGGCTGAAGCCCTCCCTGACGGCACAGAAGCCTGCATGGAGGATGTCCAGCCACCTCTCTTCCTCCTGGTCTTTGTCCCCCTCCTCCCTGAAGTCTATGAACATCCCCATTTCCGCATTTTCATGCGCAAAGCCCATCCACTGCCGGATGCAGCCCTCCTCCTGTACAGGGGACATCTCCCTGACAGCTTCTAAGAAATCTTCATGGCCCATCCTACCTCACCTCCATGTCCCCATCCTCTGTTTGGTCCAGTTCCAGGATGCTGTCCAGCGACATCCTCCGGGTGCATGGCATGAACGCGTGGCTCCTGAAGTCCGCAAGGACCTCTTTCACTGCTTCCGGCAGGCCGTCCCTGTCCACATGGATGTCGTCCCTGATGGTCGCCGTATACCCATATTCGTAGGTCCCATAGGTGTCCATCAGGAACTGACGCACCGCCTCCGGCAGACCCTCCTCACGGAGGCTGACGCATCCATACTTCGTCAGGTAGTCCGTCCCGCAGTGCTCCCCTGACGAGGACAGGTCCAGCTCCAGGAGTGTGATGCAGACATTGCCGTTCTCCCTGCACTGCAGCACCCCCGGCAGGAGGACGAGCCCCTCCTCCAGCGTGTCGCGGTCGAAGACCTCCGTCCCATATGACCCCAGGATGCCCCTGTGCAGGGCGTTCAGCACGCTCTTGGCGTATGCCTTTTCCTCTGTCTGGTAATCTTCCTGGAGACGTGCGTAATCGATCCGGTCTAGCACGTTCCGGTTGATATAGTCCACATAGAAATTCATTTTATAATCGTCCATTCCCTCTTTCCTTCCCCATGCCCGGGGCTGAATCCTCTGTCCTGCACAGGTCTCCCCGCCAGCGCCGGCATTGCCAGGCAGCCCCGCCTCCAGCCCTACCGGACCATATCGCCGGCCGGCTCTCCTTCCTCCTGCACGTCCGTCTCCCGCTCTTCCTCCCCCGGCAGGAAGCACTCCGCCTTATGGATGATGCCGTCCAGCAGCCTGCCCTCCTCCGGCCCGTCCTCCATCCCCGCCTCCAGCGCAAGGGAATAGATCTTCCACATTTCCTCCTGGTTGAAAAGCGGGACCGCATCCTGCTTGAAGTACCGCAGGATCTCCTTTTCCCCTGCCTCCATTCCGAACAGCTTCTCATGGGAAAGCGCCTGCTGGTAGGCCTCCCTGTCACGGACCGGCTCCCTGGAGCCGTCCGGGTTCAGGACATAGCACTCCAGCCCCTGCAGGACCGCCCGCTCCGCATCCATGGGGCCGGTCAGCGACATGTCCCCTGCGGTATAGCCATAGTCATGGAGCCTGTCATGCTCCAGGCGCCTTACATAGTCGTCCGGCTCCATCACATCCACCGCATCCCAGAACATCCTGCGGGCCCCCGCCATGTCCTGTGACAGCCGGTATTCATCCTCCACCAGGTACCTCCTCCGCTCCGCCGTCCCGTACCGGTCTGCGATGGCCTGCCAGTTCTGCTCATACTCCTGCCAGCTGAAAGTGCGGCAGCTGTTGGGGTTCCTGAACACCACCTCCACTTCCACAGGGTCATGGGAATGGGTGCAGAGATAGTCCAGATGCTTCTGGTAGTCTATCTCCAGGATATCCCCCATCACCCGGCCGTCTTCCATGCCGTGCAGCTCCACCCGGAACGCCTTCACATGCTCGTCCCGGCACCCGCCGTAAAAGAACCAGGTATTGCGCGGGCTGGTCTGCCGGATATGCACGCTCCGCTCCGGGAAGCACCATGTCCCGCCCTTCCTGCTCATCCAGAAGAAGTTCCGGGGCGCGTTCCTGTCCTCCGCCGCCTCCCGGAGCATCTCCCGGTCATAGGCAAAATCCGTCTGGAAGAAGCTGGTATTGTGCTCCATGATCTTCTGCAGGGTCTCCAGCACGTCCACGTCCTGGAAACAGGCATTGGGCCGGAAGTGGTATCCCTGTTTCTGCAGGCTTTCCCTAAGCTGTGCCAGCATCTCTTCCCTTGTCCCCTCCACGGACTCCCCATTATACCGGTTCCGTTGTGAAAAACCGGGATCCATATCCTTTGCCCGGACGCACAGCCCTCCGCAGCTGTCCGGCAGGATGAAGTTCAGCCGGCCGTTCCCCGTATCGTCCGGAAACGGAATCCCCTCAAACACGCTCCGCAAATCATCGTACCCTGTCCCTTCCTGCTGCCGGATTTCCTGGATCTCCTCACGGGGCAGGTACAGCTTCCGCAGATGGTACCTGTCCGTCCCCAGCCTGGCAAGGGCGTAAATCTCACTGCGCTCCATCTTCATCCCCCTCTCCTTGTTCCGTTTTTTTTAGTGTCCCCCAGCCGGTAGGGGACCCCGATGAAGTCCAGCACCCTGCCGCAGCCCAGGCGGTTGATGCAGTAGTCGTACTGCTTCGGGTGGGTCTGCTGCATCCGCTGGAACCGGTTGGGCTCCTCTTCCAGGTGGACCCCATACATACAGAACATGCAGCCGGATCTGGATACCCCGCTGGTCTTTAACATCCGGCTGCCGTCCTTCTTTTTTGTCTCCTGTATCTCGCCGTAGATAGGGCTGTAGGGAATCCCGGTCCTTTTCAGGTATTCCAGGACGTCCTGCTCCAGCCAGAACGCCATGGGCTGGCTCAAGGGGCGCTTCCGCTCGAAGCCGTTGCATCCGAACTGGAGCCATTTCTGCGTCCGCAGGCGGCTCTCCTGGGCCATCAGCCCCACGATCCCGTGCCTGCCTGTCTCGCGCTCGAACCGATAGATGGGCGCCTTCTTCATATGGTAGCAGCACCTGGCCGATATCTTGAATGGCGCCTCCAGTAAATACCGGTAGTTCTCACAGTTATATACGGACCTGCTGCCGTCCGGCGCCAGCATCGTCCCGTTCAGCCTCTCGATCCTTGTGGCCTGCCCTTTCCTCGCCCCGTCCACGCAGTCCGCTATCTCCTTGGAAATGACCGGATACCCATACTTCTCTATGATCTGCGGGAACGGGTATCTGGGCCGCAGCCACTCCACGTTCTCTTTCGTCTTTACAAACTCCCTAAGCTCCGGGTATTCCAGCCCCGTATCCACGAACACCGCCGGGATGTCTGGGTACACCCTGCGGGCGATGTCCAGGAGCACAGTGCTGTCCACTCCGCCTGAAAAACTGACGAAGACCTGTCCCCCGTACCGTAAGTACCATTCCAGAATCCGGGTCTGCGTCACCTGTATCTTCCGTTCCAGGCTCCAGCCCTGCATGGCCTTTAAGTCCTCTCTGGTATATTTCAACCGCCAAATACCTGCCTTTCACAAGAAACCTCTGTCTGCGCCTGCTTTCGCTTCCTGTGAAATCCTGCCTACCTTTTTGGCTCCTGCAGTGTTTGGCCTGTTTCCGCTTTTTAAGTCTCCCTCCTACCGTTCCATGCCGTCTTCCTCTTCCTGTTCATACCTTTTGATGGTTACCGGCTCGAACCGCTGGTTCCTGATGTTGGTGAACCACTGCTCCATGAACCCTTTCAAGTCCCTTACCGTTGCGGGAGCTGCATCCGCCGTCTCATAATACACACCGATGCCATCCTGGAGGAAAGAGGTGGGATGGATGGAGCTGTCCTCCCTGTCGATGGCAAAGGTGACCTCCGGGTCGCGCATGGAATCCCCGTTCTGGTCATAATAATGGGCGATGCTGTATTCCTCCCCGCCGATGGCCTCCACCACCAGATCCTCGTACCCCTTTGCCTGCAGCTTCATATAGTAGGCTTCCCCATCCAGGATTGGAGCCGCAAACAGGCGGAGCTTCCGGTAGAGTCTCTGCTCCAGTGTGGGCGGCTCCTTTCTCTCCCCCTGTCCGCCTCCGTCCCCGTTTTCCTCCGCCGCCACCACGTCCTCCCCGTCCTCCTTGAATTCCAGCGCAAGGTCGAGCTGCACCTTTTTCTTCTGCAGCTCCAGCAGCCTTTCCTCGTCCGGGAAGGGCTTCCCGCACTGTTCCTCTGCCGCCGCAAGCTGCTGCCGCAGGTTGGCAAGCTCCTCCCTGTCGTATTTCGCTTCCACCACGATGCGCTCCGCCAGATGCTCGATGCGGGTGATGTTCCCCAGCCCGGAATCGCCATAGTCGGTGCTGTAGCTCCCTTTCCCGCACAGCCGGATGCCCACGCTGTCCCGGTCTGTCCGTACCAGATGGATGGGAAAGCCCGCATAGCTGCCCACCTCAAGGCTGTCCCCGATGCCATGGCCCTCCATCCTGCGGCCGCAGACCATCAGGTGCTCCGCCGCCTTTGTGCGCTCGTCATGGACGCGGCCGTCAACCACCATGCGGAAATCTTCCGTCCTGTTGGTCTGATACGTCCGGATATCCTCGTCCCTGGCCGCTATCTCGTTCTCCTTCCGGGCGATCCGGACCGGATAATGGAGGCTGGCCTGCTCCTGCAGCTGGGCCTGCTGGCTCTGCCAGGAGGATTTCAGCACCGTCAGCCGGTTGATCTCGTTGTCCGTCTCCATCTTCTCCTTCACCCTTGGGTCAGAGGTCGCCAGCGCCTTGAACTCCGCATACTGCAGCACGGTCTCATCCAGATCCTCGCAGGTCCTCAGCGGGGAGCGGCCGGTCATGATCTGGCTGATGTACCGCTGCTTCTGCTCTAAGATCTGCCAGAGGTAGCTGTCAAAGGTATTCTCCGTGATGTAGTTGAAGATGGAGACCTCCTTGTTTTCGTTGCCCTGCCTTAAGATACGCCCGTTCCTTTGGGTCAGGTCGGCAGGGCGCCACGGCACGTCCAAGTGGTGCAGGGCGATGAGCTTCTCCTGGACGTTCATGCCGGTCCCCATCTTCTCCGTGCTGCCCATCAGGATGCGGATTTCCCCTTTCCTCACCTTTTCAAAAAGCTGCTCCCTCTGCACGTCCGTCTTTGCGTCATGGATGAAGCTGATTTCCTCCGGTTTGACTCCCCGCGCAATCAGCGCTGTCCTTGCTGCCTCATAGAAATTGAAGCTGCCGTCATATTTCGGTGTCCCCTGGTCGCAGAAGATCAGCTGGGTCAGCCTGTCCCCCGCCGTCTCCTGGCAAATCTCTGCCACCTTATCTGCGCACAGGTTCAGCTTGGTTCCGGGGTCGTCCGGTATCCCCGGGTCTATGGCCCTTGGGTCGGTGGAGAGCAGCCTGGCCTCATGGGTCAGCTTCAGGAAATTGTCCTGGGTGCTGTCCACCTCCCCATTCCGGATGGCCTCCGCCCGCTCTGCCAGCTCCATGACGATACGCTTCTGGTCGGGGGTGCAGACGGATTTGATGACCTGTGGGCTGCCGGTCTTCAGTTCCGGCGTGGGCAGTTCCAGCATGTCCGCCGTCCGGATATCCGCAATCATGGAGAACATGCCCATCAGCTCCGGCAGGTTGTGGAACTGGGAGAACCGGTTCTTCATCTGGTAGCCGTTGCCCTCCGGCCTGATCTCCAGGGAGGATGTGACCCGCCCGAATGTTCCCGCCCAGGCATCGAACATCAGGAGCCCCCGCCTCTCCAGCTCCCTGGGCTGTAGGGTCTTCTGCATCACATATAATTCCGACATGGAGTTGCTCACGGGTGTCCCGGTCAGGTAGATGACACCCTTTCCCCCGCCGATCTCATTGATATACTGGCATTTCTGGTGCATGTCCATGGCGCGCTGGCTGCTCTGGCCGCTGATGCCCGCCACGTTGCGCATCTTGGTATAGGAGAAATTGTTCTTGTAGGCATGGGCCTCGTCCACGATCAGGGCATCCACGCCCAGCTCCTCAAAGTTGATCACATCGTCCTTCTTCTCCGCCTTGAACAGCTGGTCATACCTGAACTGCAGGTTCTTCCGGAAGATCTGCATCTGCTTTAGGGACCAGTTCTTTCCGTCCCTGGCCTTCTGCTCGTCAATGGCCCTCGTCACCTCGTTCAGTTCGGCCCCCATGGCCGCCAGCTGCCTCTCCCTGGACAGCCCGATGAGTTCGAAGCTGGAGTGGGCCATGATGATGCAGTCATACTCCCCGGTGGCGATCCGGCTCACAAAGCGGCGGCGGTTCTGCTTCTGGAAGTCTTTCTTTTCCGCCACTAAAATGTTGGAGTTTGGGTACAGCTCCATGTAGGCATCGGACCACTGCCCCACCAGATGGTTCGGCACGGCGATCAGCGGCTTTGCCACCTTTCCCAACCGCTTTAATTCATGGGCCAGCACAATGGCGGCATAGGTCTTTCCCGCCCCTACCTCATGGGCCATAAGCAGGTTCCCCTCCCCGTACAGGCCGTGGGCTATCACGTCAAGCTGGTGGGGACGGAGCCGGATATCCTCCGATAAATCCGGCAGTACCAGGTCAGAGCCGTCATAGGTGCGGGGGCGGATGTTGTTGAACCGGTCGTTGTACAGCTTTGCCAGCCTTGCCGCCCGCTCCGGCTCCGCAAAGAGCCACCGCTCGAACTCCGCCTTGATCTGTGCCTGCTTCTCCCTGGCAAGGATGGTCTCCTTCCGGTTCAGCACATACTTCACCTTATCCTCGCCGGTGTCCGGGTCTGTGTACTCCACCCGGTCTTTCACCTCCACGAACCGCAGGTTCAAGGACGCCTCCAGAATCTCATAGGCATCCATCCGTTCCGTGCCGTAGACCTGGCAGGCGGTGACAGAACCGCTCTCATTCCCCTTATTGGCAATGAAGTAAACGCCGCTGTATCGGGAAAATTCCAGTTCCGTAGCCAGGCGCCCGTATTTGTTCCCCTCCTGGGTCTTGAATGTTTCATACATAAACTCCTGGTAAGTCTCCAGGGGTATCCAGGGTGTCCCTAAAGAGAAGCTGATCTCCTGGGGTGTCAGCGGCGTGGGCTGCACCGTCCGCAGGGCCTCCACATTCCGGGAGAACCTCTCCGGCTCCTCCTCCGCTTTGATGACCGCCTCTGCCAGCTTGTCTTTCACATAGCCGCTTAAATATTCCCCTGCGGTCTGCCATCCGGCATAAGGGTTCCCCGCATACAGAACCGGGTCCTGGTAGATCTGTTCCCCCAGTTCTTCTATGATTTCCTCCTTTGTAGCCTCCCCGCCATCCGGTCTCCGGTATAGCTGCGCCATGTAGTCCAGGTCAATCCTGCCCTTTACGTTCAGGGAGACCTTTAATGCCTCTTCTGCGGATTCCACCACTGTGGGCATGGCCTTTGGCCGGATAGTGGCCTTGTAGAATATGGCGGTCTTTTCATAGCAGACTGCACTCTGTCCGTTTGAGCCGGCTTTCTGCCCATCTGGGACGGCACCCTGCCCCTCCTCCCTGCCCCCGTCTTTCCTTTCTTTCTCGATGGAGCGCAGGAGCGGCGCGTTAGCATCCCTGGAGAATGCTGTCACATTGGCGTAGGCATTGATGTAGCCGTACTCCTTCACAAAGCGGTCATAGACCCGGTTCAGATTTCTTATATGCCCCTGCAGGGCTGCTTCATATTCCGCTGCTGGCCTGCTTCCCTGTTCCTGGTTCTGGAAGTCTATCAGCCCCCTGACTGCCTGTGCGATCTCCACGAGCCCTTTGATGCGCTCCGCTTTTCTTCCTGTGATGTCCTGCTCATACATCCGGGAATGCTCCCGGTAATACAGCTTCCCCTCTGCCAGCGCATAGGAGAAGTTGCGCACTGCCGGGTCTGCGGGGATGGAATTCACTTCGGGAGCGCCCTCCGCCTGCGGCACGTCCCCCTCCTGTACCGGTTCCTCGTAGGCTCCCTCCAGATAGCTGACGGCACGTCCCAGCCGCTCGTCCAGGTTGTCCCCCGGCATGGGGTGGCAGGCCGTGGTCTTCTCGCTTCCGTACATGCTCTCGTCAAACACCATCTTCCCCAGCACCATCTCCGGGTGGTCGATGAACCAGGTGTTCATGGGGATGCCGTCCCCATCCTGCTCCACCGACAGCCAGGGGCTGTTGGCCTCGTCCGGCGTAATCTCCCGTTCCCGCTTTTTTAGGAACAGGATGTCCGTGGTGGCCTCCGTCCCCGCCACCTGTTTGAACGCATTGCCCGGCAGGCGGATGGCTCCCAGAAGCTCCGCCCGCTGCGCCAGGTATCTCCGGCTGCCGGAGTTTGCCTTGTCCATGGTGTATTTGGACGTGATGACCGCCACGATTCCACCTGGACGTGTCTTGTCCAGGGATTTTGCCAGGAAATAATCATGGATGCGGAAGTTATAACGGTTGTATCTGGGATCGTCCACCTTGATGGAATTGAAGGGGATGTTGCCGATGACCACATCAAAGAACTGGTCCGGGTGGCTGGTATGCTCGAAGCCTGTGACCTGGATATCCGCGCCGGGATAGAGGTGCTTCGCGATATGGCCGGAGATGGGTTCAATCTCCACGCCGTACAGCCGGGAACCTGCCATGCTTTCCGGCAGGACGGAGAAAAAGTTCCCGGTAGCCATGGCAGGGTCTAAGATATTTCCTCCGTGGAAGCCGAACTTCTCCAGCGCGTCATAGATGTGCCGTATCACTCCCTGCTCCGTGTAGTATGCGGTGAGGGTGCTTTCCTGTGCGGCCTGGAATTCCTCTTCTGTCAGCAGGCTTTTAATCTCCTCGTACTGCTGCTCCCATCCGCTCTTTCCCGGTGTCAGGGCATTGGCCAGACCGCCCCAGCCCACGAATTTCGCAAGGGTGACCTGTTCCTCTGCGGCCGCTCTCCGCCCCTGCCTTTCCAGCTCTTTCAGCAGCCGGATGGCCGCAACGTTGTTCTGGAACTTCGTCTTGGGGCCGCCGTCATACAGGTGGTGCTCTTCGGAATAGCGGTAGTTAAAACTGTTGGGTTCCTGCTGGCCGGAACCGTCCTGGATGGTGCTGTTATCAGCTTCATTTTCCTGCATGGCCTCCACGGCTGTCTGCACGGTCTGTACCGCCGCAGGCAGGGCCTCCGTCCGTCCCGCTGTGGCTCCACCGCCCTCCACCGCCGCCATGGGCGCATCCTCCCCATGGGCGTAATCTCCCTCCACCGTCTGGCAGCCCTCAATGTCCGTGACCGGAACCCTCTCCCGGTTTTTGAACCCGTCCAGATCCTTTAACTGGCTGATGTCCCCAATCTCCACCGTCCTGCCGTCATAGAGGTACTGCAGAATCTCATAGGTCCTGCCATTGTAGGATATCCGCTCGCCCTCCTGGAAAGGATGTGGCTGTTCCTGTACCTCATCTGCATCCAGCAGGGCATCCCGGCCGTAGCCGGTACTGTCCTCATAGCCGGATTCCATCCCCAGGTCAAAGAGGGAGAGCTGCCTGTCCGGCGCTTCTTCCGGTATCGGCATTTCGTTCAGTACCGGGGGCTCTTCCGGTATCCCTGCTTCCTCCGGAGTGTAGCGCATCTCCTCCTGCCGTTCCAGTTCTGCTTTCTCTTCCCCGCTCAGGTAGGCATCCCGGCGAATCAGCTCCATAATGCGCCTCTCCACCTGCCCCCAGGTCAGATGCTCCCTGACCTCCACGCCGTCATGGACATATTCAATCCGGCATCCATCACTGCCGTAATTGATATCATAACGGCCGCCGTTTTCCAGGCGGGCGCCTTCGCCCCACATCCCATAATAAATGCTTTTCAGTGCCTTTATGCGCTCTTTTGCAGAAAGGGTGGAAGTCATTTCCTGGTAGATGCGCTGCTTGCTGCCCGAATATACGGAACTTTTCCTTGCCAGGAAATAGTCTATGATTTCCTGCCTGCCCGGGGGAGTCGGCATATCGGGGGCTACATAGGAGCCGCTGGCAATCAGGGATTGGATATGGCCTACCACCCGCTCCCAGGGCAGATGGAGCGCCCTGGTTCCCGCAGGCTCATATGCACGGATGTGCATCCCATCCCATAAGGTCTCTGCCCTGACCGGCACTCCGTCAGTTTCCAGTTCCCTGTGCCCAATAAAATAGGCTTCCTTTACAAACGCTTCCCGCTCCTCTTTATCCGGGTGGCCAGAGAAATATTCCTGGATGGTCTTCTGCAGGTACAGGGAGAGGGACTGATCGCGCAGGACTGCATGGATGTAGCGTAGTTCCGTCTCCGTGGGTTCCTCCTGTGCCTGCTCCTCTTTCATTGTCGATCCCTTTTTCTGTGCCTGCCCGTCTCCCTCTGTTGGTTCCTGCCCAGCAGCGTTTTCCTGTCCAGCCTCCTGCCGTTCCTGAACACGAATGTCTTCCTGCCCAGCCTCCGGTTGTCCCTGACCATGGAGATCTTCCTGCCTTTCAATGGCATCACCAGTCCCACTTTCCCTGCGGCTTTCCTTCATCTCCTCTTTTTCATCCGGGATGGAGAAGTCATCCAGCTTTTCTTCCTCTGCGCTGAACGGGTAGGTGCCGCCCAGGATAAGGGCATCAATCCGCTTTGACAGTTCCAGGTAGGAATAGAAATAATCGCCGCCATACGCCTGGAACACGATTCCCCCGTCCTGCCCCAGCAGATGCACCTGGTA
>NZ_CAPDXS010000148.1:0-12848 GCF_948601915.1 uncultured Acetatifactor sp.
TTGGAAGATGAACCTGTTCCCCAGATGCCGGATAATTCTGGGGATGAAGGTGTATTGTCAGGCGATTCCATAGGCGAAGAGATTATGGAGAATCCCGAAGAATCTGAAGAGGGAGAGGAGAGTGATAGCTCCATAGGGGATATGGGAGAAGATGGCAGCGGAGAAACGCAAGATCAGAGCGGTTTGATTATCTCTGCCATTGAAATCCTGAATGATGGGCAAATCGGCGGGATAGAGACTACATCGATAGGAGGAGTGTCAGAGACGGTTGCGCAGAATGGCAATGATGAGGCAGATGAGTCGATTGTCATTGAGTTGACCGATGGGACATTTGCCTTGCGGGCAGCCACCGGACAGCCTAATCCAAGCTTTACAGTATATTATTATGCGAAGCTGGAGGTGCTTAATGAAAAAGGCGCTGCGAATAAACTAATAGTAATTGATACGTCCAATGGTGGGAAGAACGAGGGTGGGAAACTCCCTATAAATGGAAGTAAAACGGAATTGCCCTCAAAAAGCATTCCGATTAAGGCAGACGGAAACATTAATACAAAAATAGCTCTGACACAGGTATATAAAAGCAGACCCTATACCTACTACAAAGCGCCGACGATTAACTACTTTAATGCATTGATTGAGAATGGAAGTTATACGTTGGCAGAAGTTTGGGTGAACAGAAAAGAAAAGGTAAGTGAAGATGGCAGTAAGACTTGGTGGAATTGGACGAATGATGCAGCCAACATAGAAAAGTATCAGTATGGTTCTGATTTGCATTTTACCAACCGGAAAGAAGCGGCTACAGCGACACCAGGTGGAAATAGTGGGTATGTATACATTAGTTCGGATGCCAAAATCAGACTGGTCTATAATGTGACAAATGACAATAAGAATTTCAGTGCTTCGTTTTATGATTATGATATTAGTAGCAGTACGACAACAAAGAACGGTGTTACTACAATGAAAACGGAGAAGGGAGGTATTAATGCAGCAACGCTTGTAGGGGAGGGCATACAGTATGCTTTCGGAAATGTGAACTGCGGTACTAGCTTTGGAGGAGCGACGTGGCAGGGTAACAGTTTGAATAAGCACAATCCCAATAATACGGATCCAGATGGTAAAAAAGGCCGCAATTGGGTTGGTTATGGTTGTACTTTTGGCTTAGTTACAGGAGTGAGTGCAGATCGAAGTAATGTTGTATTTGCGTCTGGTATAAAAGCGCCTGCAAATCTATTTGGGCCAACGGCATATGAAGGCAAGTCTGTATATGACGGGGGTCTGGAGTTTATACGTAAAGGTGATACGTATACGTTAACCACTGCCAGGGTGACGGGGGCTAGTACCGTAAGTAATTTACAGAAGTTTAACCAGCCGTCTCCATGTAACGGGAAAGTGCACGATACGATTTGGACAAATAATTTTTGGCCTATGGACGCAGCTTCGCAGACGAGGAAAGACATTAACTTTGGGGTGGTAACGGGATTGAATGCTAATAACTACCCTGTGGGAAATGGAAAGCAGAAGTTTGACGGCGCTACGTCAGGAGATTTACCAGTCAGTGATGACGGAAAAAATCACAACAGCTTTTTTGGTATGTCTTATCAGGTGGGATTCAAGCTGACAGAGGATTATGTTGGCCCACTAGAGTACTATTTCTTCGGTGATGATGACATGTGGGTATTCCTGGATGATCAATTGGTCTGCGATATTGGCGGTGTCCATTCATCAGTGGGTGAATATGTGAATTTATGGGATTACCTGGAAAAGGGAAGTTCCGGAGAACATACACTGAGCTTCTTTTACACAGAGCGAGGTGCTTCAGGCTCCACTTGCTGGATGCAGTTCACTTTGCCGTCCGCTACTACCATAGAGCCACCAAAGAAAGATTATGGTGAGCTTAAAGTTGAGAAGACTGTGGATAATATTGACACAGATAAAGAATTTACGTTTCATATCCAGCTCACAGACGCGCAGGGAAAGCCATTGGCTGATAATTATTCTTATGCCAAGTACCAGAAAGGAGTGAACGGAGCGGCAGATGAACTTGTAGAGGGGACCGAAGAGGATCAATACGGGCTGGTTCTTCATGGGGGGAGCGACTTTACGTTGAAACATAATCAATATATCATAATCCGCTATATACCTGTAGGCACGAAATATACGATTAAAGAGACTGGCGGATTCTATGATACAGATATTGAAAGAGACGACAATGGTAATAAAGTAACAAAGGATAAATTGGTGGGTGAAGCGGAAAGAGAGATAGGCGGTCAAATCCAGGACGGAGTACAGAGCGTAGTGAAGTATAGAAATTATGCTTATGCACTTCCCGAAACCGGCGGATCAGGCACAATCCTATATACAATGGCAGGCGGCATGGCTTTTCTGTTTGGCGCAGGCTTTCTGTATAAAAAGAAATTCAGAGAAAGGAGGGGATGAGGGGGAGATATCCTCTGGAATCTGAAAAAGGAACAGTAAATTTGTGGGAGCTTACCCACATGGCTTCAGACAAGTAAAAATAGGGAAGGAGATTAAAGTTATGAAGCGTATGAAAAAGATAGTCAGCATATTGCTGGCGATGGCTATGGTTGTTGGAATGAGCCTGACTGTATTTGCTGCGGATAATAACCAGCATACGATTACAGTTACTCAGAACCAGAACGATAAAACAAGCCACACCTATGAGGCTTACCAAATTTTTAAGGGTGACCTTGCCGAAGTGACGGAGGGAGAGGGTGAAGATGCGGTTACACGTAAGGTACTCTCCAATATCGAATGGGGTTCTGGCGTGAATGGAGATGCGCTGTTGGCTGCGTTAAAAAAAGATTCCGCATTTAACATTGTGGGAGAAGGCGATGATAAGACAAATGCATTCGTCAAATGCACCACAGCTAGACAAGTTGCGGAAGTACTGAGCGGCAGTGCATTTGGAAGTAGCACTGTCCAGAATTCCACGTTGACAGACGCATTTGCTAGGGTAGTGGAAAATAACCTGACCCAAACTGTAGCAGGTACCGCAAGTAACACGGATGAGGAGGGGAATGTCAGCAGTGCTCCGATTGAAATCAGCGTGACAGGCTCTGGTTATTATCTGGTTAAAGATAAGAATGAGAGCGTAGCGGAAGGTGGTGCATACAGCAGATTCATGCTGGAGGTAGTTGGTGATGCAGCTGCAACCGTAAAATCTGAGGTTCCCAGTGGTGACAAGAAGGTTTATATTAATGGCACAGAGGCTGGTGATGCCAACAATGCGTCCATCGGTTCCCATGTATCCTATGAGATTACCAGCCAGGTTCCGAACCATGTAGGTTATAATTACTACTACTTCATCATGAATGATAGGTTGAGCGAAGGACTGACATTTGATGGAGTTGGGAGTATTGCGGTTAAGGTTGGAAACAAGATATTAGTAAAGGACACAGATTATTATGTCTATACCCACGAGCATGAAGCGGGCTGCTACGTAGATGGCGAGCTGACGTGTACAGAATATACTTTCCGCCTTGCATTTGCCAATATCATGGATTATGAAGTTGGCGCAAACATTGTTGTAACCTATTCCGCAACAATAAACGATAAGGCAATCGTTGGAACGACTGGTAACCCCAACACCTGGAACCTGCAGTATTCCAACAATCCGGATGACACATTTGACGGGGAGCGTACCGATGGAGAAAATACACCTGGTCTGCCTAAGGACGAAGATAGTGAAGCTTTAGGCCAGACTCCGGACGAGAAGACCCTGACCTATGTTACCGAACTGGATATCACCAAGTATGCAAACTCTGTTGCAGAAGACCATCTGTTGGCAGGTGCTGAGTTCACTTTGACAGGTACTTCCAAACAGGTTGTCCTGAATACAGTAGATTACTATGAAGCATCTGAGAAAGGAACTTACTATCTGCTGCTTGACGGAACCTATACAGAGACCGCTCCTACAGGAACTAGTTATGTAGAGATTGGTGTTGGTACAGCACAAACTACAACAGGTTATATTAAAAATGAAGATGGAACCTATAGTGTCCCGCAGAATAAGGCGGATTATATAGGCAAAACTCTTTACAAGCTTGTTAAGGGCACAGCCAATGACTATGCTGATGTAAACACAAAATACGAGAAGAAGACAGCAACAAATACTACCTATGTAGATGCTGATGTCTCCATTGAAATGACGACTGGCAAAGATGGCAAGATTTCCTTCAAAGATCTTGGCGCAGGTGAATATACCTTGACAGAGACCGTGACACCGGAAGGATTCAATACGCTTGAGCCTATTACTATTGTAATCAGCTTCAGAGGTCCCGAAGTGGTAAATACAGGTGATGAACCCGGCTTCTGGGGAATGACATGGAATGGCGAGTCTGTAACTCCTAACGATAATGGAATTTTCGCTCAGGATGTAATCAACCAGTCCGGTTCCCTCCTTCCTTCCACCGGTGGCATCGGTACCACAATCTTCTACGTAGTAGGCGGTATCCTGGTAATCGGAGCAGGCATCCTGCTGGTTGCCAAGAAACGCATGAGCAATCGCTAATCTGGATTGCTGCGGTACTTAAGCACATTTGAACAGCAACAAACCCCGGGGACGGAAACCCCGCCCCCGGGGATGCCGCACTTAACTGACACCTTCACGCGGTGTGCGGCGAGCAACGGATTCGACATGATCACATGCCGATCCGGCCGACGTCAGTAAGCAGCCGGGAGCTGCCGTATCAACTCAGAGTGGGGAAACCTATGAAGAAAAAAGAGGCCGAGAAAAAGAAGGGGAAGAAGAAAAGAAAAGGCCCTTCGATTTCGACAATCATATTATTCATTATACTGCTGGTAGGCGTAGGAATCCTGTTGTATCCGTCCATCAGCGACTGGTGGAATTCCATGCACGCCACAAAGGCGATTGCGGGATATGTGACGGCAGTGGAAGACCTGTCCGCGCAGGAGAGGGAGGATGCCATCAAGGCGGCCCAGGCCTACAACACCAAGCTTCTGAACGGTGTGGATTTCGACCTGACCGAGGAGGAATATGCCGAGTATGAGAAGATGTTGGACATCGGCGGCACGGGAATCATGGGATATGTGCAGATATCGGCCATCGGTGTGAACCTTCCGGTTTACCACAGCGTGGACGAGAGCGTGCTGCAGATTGCGGTGGGGCATATACCGGGCTCATCCCTTCCTGTGGGCGGGGAGCGGACACATTCCGTGCTGTCCGGCCACAGGGGATTGCCCAGCGCCAAGCTGTTCTCGGATCTGGACCGGATGGTGGAGGGCGATATCTTCACATTGAACGTTATGGGCCAGACCATCACATACATGGTGGATCAGATTCGCATCGTCCTGCCGGAGGAGACAGACGAGCTTGCCATACAGCCCGGAAGGGACTACTGCACATTGGTCACCTGTACCCCCTACGGCGTCAACACCCACCGGATGCTGGTGCGGGGCAAGCGCATAGAGAATATCGCCGGTGAAGTGGTGGTAGTGGCGGAGGCGGTGCGGATTCCGAATTACGTGGTGATTCCCGCAGTGGGGATTCCCCTTCTGTTCGTGACGCTGGTCACTGCCCTGATCGTCAGCAGCGTCAAGGGTCCCAGGAAGAGCAAGAAAGAGATTCTGGAGGAACTCCGCAGGAACGGCTCCGAAGAGGGAAATCTGGAAGAAAAAGAATAGAACCGGAAAACAGTGGCCGTCCACCCCATGCCGGAATCCGGCGCCGGGCTGGCTGTCACGGAACGAATAATAGGAGGAGACTGCTCATGAAAAAAAGATGGATATATCTGCTGACTGCGCTGACCCTGGCCGTCGGTATGTGCATCGCAGAGCCGATGGCGGGCATCGCGGCGCCTCTTGAGGCGGATGACGAGGGGTTCGTGGCCGGAAGCTGTTCCCTGACCGTCTATCCGGAGGATCCCCATAAGGAAGGGGCGGACAGCTTCGGGGAGGATCTTGCAGGGGCGGACGTGGTGGTGGATCTGTACCAGGTGGCCCGGGCCGTGAAGACATCGGGACAGGATACCTATCATTACGAGCTGACCGGGGAATACGCCTCGCTGAAGCTTCCGGACAGCCCGGAGGAGGGCGCGCAGCCCGCGGCGAGCTGGGAGGAGACGGCCCAGCAGGCGGCCGCCATCGCCCTGGACGCGGCTTCCCCCTGCACCCCTGTGAGCGGCAGCGGAGAGTCTGCGGGCACAAAGGTGGGCAACCTGGCGCCGGGCCTGTACCTGCTGGTGGCCAGGGGCAGGAACCTGACGGAGTTGGCGGACTATAAGATAGAGATAGAGCAGACGGATTCCCTGACCCAGGAGGAGTCCAAGCGGATCGCCACCATAGCCAATTCCCAGCAGTACACATACGCGTTCCTCCCCCAGTTGGTTTCCCTGCCTACCAAGGAGGCGGACGCAAACGGCGTCATCAACACGGCGAATCCGGGGGACTGGATTTTTGAAGCATCCGTGAACCTGAAGCCGGAGCGGCTGGACCGCTACGGCTCCCTGGAGATCGTCAAGACCCTTTCCGAGTACGAGACCATGGGGGGCGTCCAGGAATCCGCCACTTTCGTCTTCGAGGTCACGGGCATGCTGGACGACCAGGTGGTCTACAGCAACGTGGAGAGCATCACCTTCACGGCGGCTGGGCAGGAGAGGGTGGTGCTGGACAGGATTCCGGCCATGGCCCAGGTCACGGTCCGGGAGGTGTACAGCGGCTCCAGCTATCAGCTCACCGTGCCGGGAGACCGGACGGCCACGATAGCGGCGGACGATGTGGTGTCCGTGGAGTTCGAGAACGAGTACGATGGCCGTAGGACCAATGGCCATGGAATCAAGAACCAGTTTGTATACGATGAGGAGGCTGGGGCGTGGCACTGGTATTCCAGCCCGGCACAGGAAGCCGCCGGGAACCAGGGCGAGCCGCCTGCAGGGAACTGAGAGTAGATGTATGGCCCAATGCGGAACTGGAAGCAGCATGAGACTGTACAGTATTATGCTGGTACTGTAGAGTGTCATGCGGGACTGGAATAAGGAGAAGAAGATGAAGAGAAGGAGATTTTATCCTGGAGCCCTTGCTCTGGCGGCCCTGACGGCAGTGGCCTTTGCCGGAATCGGTGAGGCCTGGTCCTATTTTACCACCTATGCGGAGGCGGCAGGCGGCTATACCATCCAGCTGGGGGACAGGACGGAGATCACGGAGGAGTTCACGGACTGGACGAAGCATGTGGTGATTGAAAATGTGGAGAGTTCGGAGCCGGTGTACATCCGCGCCAGAGCGTTCTGCGGGAGCCAGTACACGCTTGTCTACTCCGGCGAGGGCTGGACCCAGGGCAGCGACGGGTACTATTATTACGGAAATATAGTAAACGGCGGCGCAAGCACGGGACGGCTGGATATCAGGATCGAGAACATCCCGGCGGATCCGGAGGAGATGGAGCGCTTCAATGTGGTGGTCATCTATGAGAGCACGCCGGTGAAGTATCATGAGGACGGAAGCCCCTACACGGTGGAGGAGACCGACTGGAGCGAGCTTCTGGATACCGGCAGCACCGTCAGCGGCGGTACGGAAGGAGGGGGCCAGGCATGAAGCAGAAGAAGCAGAAAAAGCGTTTGAGGGCGGCATCGCCCATCGTCACCGTGGCGCTGTTCGTGGTGGCAGTGGCCATGCTCCTGGGCGGCTCCATCGGGGGCACCAGGGCTGCGCTGACCTATTATTCCGAGACTTATACTTCCCGGATTCAGATGTACGACATCGGCGTCTCTCTGGTGGAGAACGACAAGGAAATATCCTGGCGGGACTACAGCAGCGCCGGGGACGGGACCTGGAACGAGCATACGGGGGTGCTGCTGGAGAGCATGCTCCCCGAGGGCGAGAAGCTGACCCTGGGGAAGAAGTACAGGGAAGAGCTGAAGGTCCGCAATACCGGGACCATCAACCAATATGTCCGTGTCAATATATACAAATACTGGCTGGATGCCAATGGCGTGAAGATGCGCGACCTTTCTCCGGACCTGATCGACCTGAACCTGGTGAACCTGGGGACGGACTGGATCGAGGATGAGGGGGCCAGGACCAAAGAGCGCACTGTCCTGTATTACAACAAGCTCCTGTACGCCCAGGGGCAGGGGACTTCCGAGACGCCCCTGTTCGCGGACTCTCTCGTCATCGACGACAGCATCGCGAAGAAGGTGTCCCAGGAGACGCAGACCAATGGAAACTATACGACGATCGTCACCACCTACGACTATGACGGCGTGTCTTTCCGGGTGGAGGTAGAGGTGGACGCCGTGCAGGAGCACAATGCCGAGGACGCTGTATGGAGCGCCTGGGGCAAACGGATTTCCGTGGGCGAAGACGGTATCTTGAGCCTGGTGGAATAGGGGGGTGGAACGCATGAAGAACAAGAAAATCTGGACGGGGCTGTTGTCCTGTCTGACGGCCCTTGCCATGTCGCTGCCGGTCCATGCGGAGACCTTCTATGGAGACGATAGCTGGAGCGTGGTGTTCAACGCCGAGAAGCAGATGGTCAGCTCCTTCAGCACCGCGGACATCAACGACGTGGTGGGAGGCATGCAGCCCGGGGACAATGTGATCGTCACCCTGAGGCTGAAGAACGAGAATCCCACGGCCACGGACTGGTACATGCAGAACGAGGTCCTGTACTCCCTGGAGGACAGGAGCGCCAACAGCCAGACTGGCGGCGGCGCGTATACCTATCGGCTCACTTATACGGATCATACCGGAGCGGTGCAGACCCTGTTCGACAGCGACACGGTAGGCGGCGAGAACGGGACCACCGTGGAGGAGACGCTGGAAGGCCTCCATGGAGCCACCAGCGCGCTGAAGGATTTCTTCTATCTGGATACCGTGAACAATGGAGAGGGCGGCATCATCACCCTGGAGGTGGCGCTGGACGGCGAGACCCAAGGAAACAGCTACCAGGATACCCTGGCGGATCTCCAGATGAACTTCGCGGTGGAGCTGCGGGACGACCTGCCCACACAGCCTACGCCCAACCAGCCGGGGAACCCGCCCACCCCTGTGGACGACACGCAGCCCACGCCCGAACCGGGCAGGAGGACCGACGTAGTGCGCACCAGCGATGAGAGCCAGCTGCCTTTGCTGGCGGCCATCAGCGGCGTCACGGGGCTGATGCTTCTGGGCTACTGCATCTATTGTTTCAGAGAGCATAAAAAGAAGAAGGGGGAGTAGACGGATGAAGACGCTGAAGAGGATATTGTATACCGCGCTGTGCCTGTGTCTGCTGCTCACCACGGCCCTTCCGGCATCCGCCAGGGAGGAGGAATATACCTATACGGTCCGCTTCTTCGCGGGGAAGCAGGGCACCTTCCAGAACGGGGAGATCATGCTGGTGGAAAAGGAGCTCCATTACGGGGACCGCATCAATTTCTACTACAATGCCGTGAACCTGCATGACAACAGCAAGTATTATATCCGGGGCATCCGGGAGAGCGGGAAGGACAACAGCGACAGCTTCCAGACCTCCTCTTTCGTGGTCACCGGGGACATGGACTATGTGATAGCATACGGGATCCTGGGGGACGCCACTTCCTACACCATCAATTATGTGGACACGGAGGGGAACACCCTGGCGCCCAGCGAGACGTATTACGGAAACGTAGGCGACCGCCCTGTGGTAGCGTATATCTACATCGAGGGATGGACGCCCCAGGCCTACAATATGACCCAGACCCTGAAGAAGGATCCGGCGGAGAATGTGTTCACCTTCGTGTACACCAGGACGGAGCAGCCGGCTGCACCCCAGCCTCCTGCCCCGGCCCCCGGGGAGCCTACGCCCGCTCCGGAGCCGGAGCCCGTGCCTCCTACCCCCCAGGCCCCTGAGAACCCGGGCATCGTGGTGATACCCAATGACGACACCCCTCTGGGGGGCGGGCCGGGCGGAGCCGATGCGGACAATCCGGACGCTCCCGGGCCTGATGGTGACGGCTTGAATCCCGTAGGGGAGGACGACGAGAATATTCCCGATGACGATACCCCCCTGGGGAGGCCCGATGAGATTGAGGACCTGGACGAGGATGCCGTGCCTACGAGCAATTTCCTGGGCTCTGACGCCAGGCTGCTGGGCATTCCGGTGCCGGTAATCATCGTGGTGGCCCTGGCCGCTGTAGGCGCCGCATGGTATTTCCTGTTCATGAGGCGGAAGAAGCAAAAGGACAGGGGCGAAGGGGAATCATAAACATATCCACCCGGAAGGGGCAGCCCTTCCGGGAACAGGATTTGGAAGAATAGGAGAATTATGACGACAGAGGATATGGAATCGGTTATAGGTTCTTCCGGCAGAAAGGGTAGGAAATTTTTTCCTGCCCTTTGCAGCGTGTTCGGGACTGTGATCCTGCTGGGAGTGATCGCGGCATTTTTCCCTTTGACAGTGCCGCGGCTTATGGGCTATAATATCTATGAGGTGGTCAGCGGGAGCATGGAGCCGGAGATTCCGGTGGGCAGCGTGATCTATGTCAAGGCAGCGGAGCCGGAGACGGTGGAAGCCGGAGACATCATAGCTTTCGTCCAGAACGGCTCGGTCATCACCCACCGGGTGGAGGAGAACCGGTACGTGGAAGGGGAATTCGTCACCAAGGGGGACGCCAACAGCAAGGAGGACATGGAGCCTGTGAAGTACGGCAGCCTGGAGGGGAAGGTGGTGTACCACTTCCCTGTGCTGGGCAGGATCATGACGCTGGTTTCGGGCAACGTGGGGAAGCTCTACGCGGCGCTGCTGGTGCTGTGCGGCGTCATGTTCCACATGCTGGCCGGGGTGCTGCGGGGGAGGCAGGGCTGACGGAGAGGTATGGATGATGGACTGCTGGCCTGGAGCCTGGATGTCTGCTGTGTGCCTTAGGGCTGAAGGAGGGACATATGGGAAAATGGATCAGAAGGGTTGTGGTGCTGGCAGTGGCGGGGGTGTTCCTGTATTCCATGGCCTCCATCGGAATGACGCTGTACAGATATTATATAAGCGATAAATCATACGACGACACTGCGGAGCAGTTTACGGCGCTGGCTACCGGGGCGGAGGATGCCGCCGGGGGGACGGACGGGGCGGAAGCCGGGGAGAGGGGCTCTGCGCCGGGGAGCGTGGGCACAGAGACCGCACCGATCAGGGTGGACTTCGATGGGCTGCGGGCCGTGAACGGCGACATTGTCGGGTGGATCTACTGCCAGGACACGCCCATCAACTACCCGGTGGTCCGCGGGGAGGACAATGAGTTCTATCTCCACCACGGCTTTGACGGCGCGGACAGCAATTCCGGCGCTATCTTCATGGAGGTACAGAACCGCCCGGGCTTCGCGGATGCCAACACGGTCATCTACGGGCACCACATGAAGAACGGCTCCATGTTCGCCGCGCTTGCGGAATACGCGGATCAGACCTTCTACGAGGAGCATCCGGTGATGTGGCTCCTGACGCCGGAGCAGGACTACAAAATCATAGTATTCAGCGGCTACACCGCGTCCGCTGGCTCGGACACCTACCAGATATTCGAGGGGGCCAGCGGGGAGTTCGACGAGTACCTGGAGACAGTCCAGGGCAGGTCAGATTTTACCGCGGACATGGAGCCGGACGGGGCGGCGAAGTACGTGCTGCTCTCCACCTGCGCCTATGATTTCGAGGACGCCAGGTATGTGATACATGGGATGCTGGTGCCGGTAGGGAGTGCGGCGGGTGTCCCTGGGGAGGCGGGGCAGAGCGCTGCCTCAGGGGACTGAAGGTCCCTAACCGAATGGGGCGATTTCCGGGAAGGTCCCAAACGCGAGTTCTCCTGGCTACAGGCTGGCTTCCATGCACTGCCACAGTGTCTCTTTACTAAGAAACGGACGGCAGACCAAGCTCTCCAGAAATCTGCTGAATTCGTCTTTTAAAAGTATTTCATTATGAAATCCTGCATGATGGCATCCAGTTGTAAATCCTGCTTATGGGATACCATTTTCCGTTTTCGGCCTGGCTTGGCGGACTTGTTCCCATCCCACAAGGCGATTTCCTGGACATCCGCGAAACAGAATGTCTTTTCGATTTTTCTTACAGTCTTTTGAGTCCTTGGGAATAGTATTCCCTTCTCTACGTTGATACCTAAACAATTTTTCAGTCATTTTTGATTCATCTCCCCCTTTCTCAGAACGTTATTTCGGATAAGGGCGGCCCTGAAAAGCAGGCGGCAACTGATTGCATCGAAGATTTTTCAGGTATAACTTGCCCCGGGGAAAAAGTTGTGCTATACTGAATCCATCAGACGGGGCGGCAGCCCCGGAGAGATTCGGCAAGCAGGACATTCGGGCCGCGCCAGGCAGCGCGGGACTATAATTTCTGACATTCTATCATTCAGAACACCCTGCTTAAGACCAACGATTCGACATAGGCAGGGGAAGGGAGCGGGCTCCGGCAGAGGAGGGCCCTCCGGCGCTGTACCGTCATCCGCGCCCCCCTGCGGAAAGGAAGGCCATGGGGGGACCAAACAATGCGCTGAGGGTGTACATGAAGCGCCCGGACAGGATACGCGCGGTACTGGAATACTATCTGAGGGAGGAGCTGCCGGTGGACTGGGAGTGCCGTCAGCGGGACGGGTTCCTGCCGATGCGGGACAGGAAGGGGAGGCTGACGTTCCGGGAGAGGGACTACCTGGGGGAGGCCAGGGCCTGGGGCGTGCGCTTCCTGCTGGGAATAGAGAACCAGCAGACCGTGAACCTGACCTATCCCTGGCGTCTGATGGAGATGGACTGCCTGACTTATGGTAGGGAGATAGAGGCCATACGGGAGGGGAACGAGGAAAGCGGTGCGGGATACGGGCCGGAGGACGACTTCAAATACCGCTTCCGCAAGGGCGACGTGC
>NZ_CAPDXS010000149.1:0-7980 GCF_948601915.1 uncultured Acetatifactor sp.
TGGTTACGGCCATTGTGGGGATGATTGGTATCAGGCCCACCATCGCGGCCATCCAGGCGGGAAAGGACATCGCCCTGGCCAACAAGGAGACTCTGGTCACGGCCGGGCATATCATCATGCCCCTGGCCCAGCGGTGCGGCGTGGCCATCCTGCCTGTGGACAGCGAGCACAGCGCCATCTTCCAGTCCCTGAACGGAGAGGTGGCGGACAGGAGCGGGCAGCGGGCCGGACTGTATGAAAAGGCGGGCATCGAGAAGATACTGCTGACCGCCTCCGGAGGCCCTTTCCGGGGGAGGACAAGGGAGCAGCTGCGGGGTATGCGGGCGGCGGATGCCCTGAAGCACCCCAACTGGTCCATGGGGCCCAAGGTCACCATCGACTCCTCCACCCTGGTGAACAAGGGGCTGGAGGTCATGGAGGCGAAATGGCTCTTCGGCGTGGGGCTGGACCGGATTCAGGTAGTGATCCATCCCCAGAGCATCATCCACTCGGCGGTACAGTATGTGGACGGCGCGATCATCGCCCAGATGGGGGTGCCGGACATGAAGCTGCCCATCCAGTATGCCCTTTTCTATCCGGAGAGGCGGCCCATGGAGGGCCAGCGGGTAGATTTGTTCCGGCTGGGGCAGCTCACCTTTGAAAAGCCGGACACGGACACCTTCCCGGGCCTCGCCCTGGCCTATCGGGCGGCGGAGGCGGGAGGCAGCATGCCCACGGTGTACAACGCGGCCAACGAGAAGGCGGTGGAGCTGTTCCTGAAGGGGGAACTGTCTTACCTGGGGATAGCGGAGCTGATAGAGGAGGCCATGGGGAGGCATAAGGTGATCCCGGATCCCACCGTGGAGGAAATCCTGGAGACAGAGCAGGAGACATACGCCTGCGTCATGGAAGGGAAAGGGAAGCAGGGCTGAGGGCAGCCCGGGACAAAAAGAGGTATGGTTAGGAAGGATTGACGGATAAATGATGACTTTGATATTGTTCATTGTGATATTCGGGGTGGTGGTGATCGCCCATGAATTCGGGCATTTCCTGTTGGCCAAGGCAAACGGCATCCATGTGGTGGAGTTCGCTGTAGGCATGGGGCCCACCCTTGCAGCCTTTCACAAGAAAGGGACGAAATATTCGCTGAAGCTGTTCCCCATCGGCGGCGCGTGCATGTTCGAGGGGGAGGACGGGCTGATGACGAAGGAGGGGGAGGACAGCGAAGGGTCTTTCCTGAACGCCAGCGTCTGGGGCAGGATCTCCACGATCGTGGCAGGGCCGTTCTTCAACTTCATCCTGGCGTTCATCATCGCCTTCATCATGGTGAACATGAAGGACATCATCGCCATACGCGACCCCATCGCCACCCAGGTGGCGGAGGGAGGCGGCGCGGAGGCGGCAGGCCTTCAGGACGGCGACCGCATCATCTCCATCGATGGGGAGAAACTCTACCTGTACCAGGAGATTTCCCTCTATATGCAGGCGTCCTATTCGGGCGGCGATGTGGAGGTGGTCTATGAGCGGGACGGCCAGCGGCACACGGCCATGGTGACGCCCCAGTACGATGAAGCGTCAGGAATCTATCTGCTGGGCGTCATGAACGCGGACTTCCGGGAGCTGAAGGGGATAGAGACAATCAAGTACGCCTGGTATGAGATGCGGTATTCCGTGAAGGCCACCTACAAGAGCCTGGGGATGATATTCCGGGGCCGGGTGAGCCGCCAGGACGTGGCGGGGCCTGTGGGCATCGCGGTGAACGTGGTGGGCAAGACCTACGATACGGCCAAGGAATACGGCTGGCAGAGCGTGCTCCTGAGCATGCTGAACATCACGCTGATGCTGTCGGTGAACCTGGGGATCCTGAATCTCCTGCCCGTACCTGCGCTGGACGGCGGGAGGCTGGTGTTCCTGCTGGTGGAGGTCATCCGGGGGAAGCCTGTCCCGCCGGAGAAGGAGGGCATGGTCCATTTCGTGGGGCTGATGTTCTTCATGGTGCTGATGGTGTTCATCTTCTTCAACGACCTGTCGAATATCTTTATGAAATGACAGGGCATTCCTGAATTTCGCGGATTCTTTCGGAATGAACGCTTTTCTTCATTAATAAAACGGCACAGGCCAGGAAAGGGCATCGGCATCTGGAGATGCGGGCCTTTTCCGGCCGGGCCGGAATCTTTTTTGACATGTATGTTGTTTCTGGCCCATTGTCGGGTGTTCTTTTCAAGTAAATGAATTAAGTGAATTGAGTAAATTGAATCAAGTAAATTGAATCAAGTGAATTGAATCAAGTGAATTGAATTAAGTGAATTAAGTCGATTGCGTGGATTGAGCGAACCGCACAAATTGAGCGGATCGCTGTCAGGAAAATGCGGGCTGGCGGAAAGGGGGCTTGCAGGATGGACTATGAGAGACTGCAGCGCGGCGGCAGAGAACGGTATCTGGACAGGGCGGTGCTGGCCGGCCGGGGGTACGTCCGCCGTGGGCTGCTGGGGCAGGGGACGTATTCGGACGTATACTGCATAGAGGATGGGGCGGACGGCAGAAGGTACGCCTGCAAAGTCAGTTGGAGGGCGGAGATGCTGGAGCGGGAGGCACAGGTGCTGAAGGAGGTGCGGCATCCGCTGTATCCGGAATTCGCCGCGTTCTGGAGGGCGGCGGGCCTGGGGATACTGCTGCGGGAGTATGTGTCCGGCCGCAGCCTGGAGGAGATGCTGGGCAGGAGGCATTTCTCGGCGGCGCAGACGATCCGGGCAGGGCTGGAGCTGGCGGCAGGGCTTATGTACCTCCATGGGCTGGGGGAGGGGCTCCTGTTCAGGGACGTGAAGCCGGGCAATATAATCGTGGGGGAGGACGGCGGGCTGAAGCTGATCGACCTGGGATGCGTATGCCCCCTGGGGGCAGAGGTGGCCTCCCGGGCCGGTTCCCCGGGCTTCGCCGCCCCGGAGCAGCTCCGGGACGGGGGCGTTCTGTCCGCGTCCTGCGATGTGTACGGACTGGGGAAGACCCTGGAGGCCATGCTGGGGGATGGCCGGGCCAGGGGAGGCGGAGCCGGAAGGCCAGGCAGCGGCAGGCTGCGGGAGAGCCTGCTTCGGGCCGGGAAAAGCGGGGCGGGCACAGGCCGGGCCGGGAGAGGATGGGGGATACGAAGAGGATTGCGGCCGGACAGAGGGGCGTGCCGGATTGGGGAGCGGGAACGGGAAAGGAAGCTGCGGCGCATCCTGGCGGCCTGTACGGAGGAGGAGCCGGGGGAACGCATGGGGGATATGGGAGCGCTTGTGGAAGAGCTGCTGAAGCTTTCCGTGTGGGCATGTCCGGGGAGGCTCAAATCGCCCTCATAACAATAATCCCGTCCAGGCTCCCATAGGTCTCCACGATATGGGCATGCTCGGTGGGCTCCGCAAAGTGCAGGGTCATGGTGACGGAGATGGCGGCGTCCTTGTCCGTGGGATTCGACCGGGTCATCTCCAGATTGCTGACGGTGCAGTGGTTGCTGCCTGCGAAGGCCACGAATGCGCTCAGGTCGCTTACCTTCGTGAACTCTACGTAGATGGAGACGGTCTTGGCGTGGGTCAGGAGCCGCCTGTCTACGAAGCGCAGGATCTGGATGGAGACCCAGAGGGCGGCGAAGCAGATCAGCGCTCCCGAGTAGAAGCCCGCGCCCAAAGCCAGGCCCATGCAGGCCACGGCCCAGAGCCCGGCGGCTGTGGTCAGCCCCTTCACCTGGTTCTGCCTGGTGACCAAAATGGTGCCTGCCCCCAGGAAGCTGATGCCGCTGACCACCTGGGCTCCGATGCGGCTGGCATCTGCAGCCCCTGTGATATCCGTGACATAGATGCCCACCATCATGGACAGGGCGGAGCCAAGGCAGACCACCATATAAGTCCGAAAGCCCGCGGGAAGGTGCTTCTTCTCCCGCCCATAGCCCAGTATGCCGCCCAGCAGCATGGCCAGGAAGAGCCGGACGAAGGCGGAGAGGAAGTTGAGGCCGTACAGCATCATGTACAGTTCATGCAGTGTCTGATATACTTCATGTTTCATCCGTGTCCCTCCCAGGCCTGTCTTTATGAATTCTCATTATTGTATTTCAGGATGGCGGCAGTCTCGCTGTGGATTGCCGCCTGATTCTGCAAGTCCGTCCCATCCGTTGGTTATTATGGAGCGCAGAAATTTATATACGATTTCCCGATTATAGATAAGCGTCCGCTCGCTATATGCCAGATAACCCAGATGGACAGTCCAAGGTATTGATCTTCCTGTTGACCAAAGGAATCAGCTCCGCCTGGTATGCCTCCATTTTATCATGAAGCCCCGGGCAAGGCAAGCGGAATGCAGGGCTTTCGGAAGCGGATTTTGGGATGGAATTAAGACGGAATTCACAGATTCCGGTTGAAGATTTCCCGGAACAAGCCTATAATGGTATTGTGATTACAGGGTTCGCGAAGCGGTTCCTGTAATAGAACCATGATTACAGGGTTCGCGAAGCGGTTCCTGTAATGAAACCATGAGATTATGACAGCACACCAAGCAGAAGAAAGGAGATTCAAAAGATGCGTTTTTTCATCGACACAGCAAAGGTAGAGGATATCAGGAAGGCAAATGACATGGGCGTCATCTGCGGCGTCACCACCAACCCGTCCCTGATTGCAAAAGAGGGCAGGGTATTCGAGGAGGTCATCGCGGAGATCGCGTCCATCGTGGACGGCCCGATCAGCGGCGAGGTGAAGGCCACCACCACGGATGCGGAGGGCATGATCAAAGAGGGCAGGGAGATCGCGGCGATCCATCCCAATATGGTGGTAAAGATTCCCATGACAGTGGAGGGATTAAAGGCTTGCAAGGCTCTGTCCGCCGAGGGCATCAAGGTGAACGTGACGCTGATCTTCACGGCAAATCAGGCGCTGCTGGCGGCCCGGGCCGGAGCGGCCTTCGTGTCTCCCTTCCTGGGACGCCTGGACGACATCAGCCAGAGGGGCGTGGACCTGATCCGGGAGATCGCCGACATCTTCGCCGTGACGGATCTGGACACGGAGATCATCGCGGCCAGCGTCCGCAATCCCGTACATGTCACCGACTGCGCGTTAGCGGGAGCGGATATCGCCACAGTGCCTTACGGCGTCATCGAGCAGATGGTGAAGCATCCCCTCACCGACGCGGGGATAGCAAAGTTCCAGGCAGACTACAGAGCGGTCTTTGGCGAGTGAGGCAGGGCAGGGCGGAGATTTCGGCCCGGCACAGGATGACAGCCATATAAAAGCAGCCATATAGAAAGCTGCCACGGCTTTGGTCTTCGACCATCGCCATGGCAGCCTTTTGGGCGCTTGTCTGTAGGCACATATGCGCGTTACCGGCGCACACATACCTCTAGCGTCCTGGGATTATTTCAGCTCGGGGAGCCTTATTTCATCTGCTCTTCCTGCTTCTTGATCATACGACGTACCATCTCGCCGCCGATAGAACCGGCCTCGCGGGAAGTCAGGTCACCATTGTAACCCTCCTTCAGGTTCACGCCCAGCTCGGACGCAACCTCAGTCTTGAAACGGTCCATGGCTGCCTTTGCTTCGGGTACTTCTACTCTGTTCGTTCTGTTTCCGGACATCTTTTTCACCTCCAATGCTGTACATTACGTTATCTATCTTCAAGATAAGTGCCGCTTGCACTTATCCTGAAAGATTAGGTTTAAGTGTTTTGCTGCGACTTATCTTGGTCTTAGTATGACCCGGCGCAATGAAAATATGTTGGAAACATTTAGGGAAAAAATACCCGGGGGAATTCATTGCATTTACCGTAGCTTTGTGTTAAAATCGAAATATTCGTACATGCTTATAAAAGCGCTGCAGGGAAGCGGCACGGCCTGGAAGCCGGATCCATTCCGCAGCGGACTTTTCATAAAGTATATATGTACATAAACGGCATGACTTGCTGTGCTATGCGGCTGGCAAGAATTAAATGCCGTTTATTATAGAAACTGCCGCAGATGCGGTACGGGCCGCTGTAGAGCGGCAGTTGTAAGTGAGGGCTATATGTTGCAGTATATTGTGTCCGGAGAGCATTCCTCTCTTCTCGCCTTGGGCGGGATTCTGTTCGCGTTCATCGCCACAGTGTATACCACGGCAAAGCTCTGCCAGTACCTGCCCAAGGACGCTGGGCGGGAGTTCGCCCATGACGGCAAGCTGTCCGCCGGGAAGCCCAGAGGCGCTGGGATCATCTTCGTGCTGGCCTTTGTGGCATCGGCGATCCTGTTCGTGCCCATGAAGCCGGAACTCATGATCTATCTGATACTGATCGTCATCAGCATGCTGACTGGTTTTTTGGACGATGCCTCGGAAAAGCCCTGGGGCGAGCTCAAAAAAGGGATCCTGGATCTGTGCGTGGCCGTCCTGGTGGCCATGACGTTCCTTCATTATAATGACAATACCATTCAGCTTGCGCTGTTCCACCATGCCATGCTGGAAATCCCGAAGGCCGTGTTCGCCGTGCTGATCGTGGTGCTGGTATGGGTGTCCGTGAACGTGACCAACTGCTCCGACGGGGTGGACGGGCTCTCCGGGACGCTGACCATCATTTCCATCATGACGATCTACGTGGTGGACAGGATCCTGGGGACCGGGGAGGATTTCTCCTTCCTCATACTGCTGTTCGCCGCCTGCATCCTGGGATACCTGTGGTACAATGCCACGCCCAGCCGCCTGCTGATGGGGGACGCGGGCTCCCGGGCCATGGGCCTGTTCATCAGCATCGCTGTATTGAAGTGCGGCAGCCCCATCCTGTATATCCCCATCGCTCTGGTGCTGATACTGGACGGGGGCTTGGGGCTTGTGAAGGTGGGCCTGATCCGGGCTTTCAAGATCCGCATCATGACCAAGATACGCACGCCGCTCCACGACCATGTGCGCAAGGTGTGGGGCTGGTCCAACACCCAGGCCGTGTTCCGCTTCGCCATCATCCAGATCATCCTGGCGGTGGCAGTGGTGTACGGAATCGGGCTGTGAGAAATAGACGAAATATATTAGGAAAGGCAAATATCTGAAATGTACGATCAACTGACACCCAGCGATATCAAAAAGATGGAAGAGGAAATCGAGCACCGCAAGCTGGTAATCCGGCGCCAGGCCCTGGAGGACGTGAAGGAGGCCAGGGCCCAGGGGGACCTGAGCGAGAACTTCGAATACTACGCGGCCAAGAAGTTCAAGAACCAGAACGAGAGCCGCATCCGCTATCTGGAGCGGATGATCAGGACCGCCAGGGTCATCTCCGAGGATTCCGCCGAGGACGAGGTGGGCATCAACAATACGGTGACAGTGGAGTTCCTGGAGGACGGCCTGGTGGAGACCTACAAAATCGTCACCACCGTGCGGGGGAACTCCCTGGAGAACCTGATCAGCAACGAGAGCCCGCTGGGCAAGGCCCTCCTGAGAAAGAAGGAAGGGCAGACAGTCCATGTGCAGGTCAACAGCGCCATAGGCTATGACGTGAAGATACTTAAAATAGAGAATACCGCTGACGACGGCAGCGACAAGATTAGGAGCTTTTAGATGAAAAAATATCTGTTATTCGACCTGGACGGAACATTGACGGATCCCAAGGTGGGGATCTGCACCTGCGTACAGTACGCCCTCAGCTCTTTCGGGATTGAGGAGCCTGACCTGGACAAGCTGGAGCCCTTCATCGGGCCGCCCTTGAAGGACAGCTTCATGAAATACTATGACATGGACGAGGCCCGGGCGGAGGCTGCCATCGAGAAGTACAGGGAGCGCTTCCGGGACACCGGGATCTTCGAGAACAAGCTCTACGACGGCATTCCCCAGATGCTGAACGCCCTGAACTCCCAGGGCATGTTCATGGCTGTGGCCTCCAGCAAGCCCACGGAGTTCGTGCGGCGCATCCTGGATCACTTCGGAATCGGAAAGTATTTCAAGGTCGTAGTCGGAAGCGAGATGGACGGCACCAGGGTCCGGAAGGAGGAGGTCATCCAGGAGGCCCTAAAGCAGTTGTTCGGCAACT
>NZ_CAPDXS010000149.1:7990-12802 GCF_948601915.1 uncultured Acetatifactor sp.
TGGCCCGTGGAGAAGACCAAGGTATACATGATTGGAGACCGCAGCTACGACGTGGAGGGCGCCCGGAAGGTGGGCGTGGAGTGCGTGGGCGTTACATATGGCTACGGCAGCATGGAAGAGCTGCGGGAGGCCAAGTGCGACTACATCGTCCGCTCCGTGGAGGAACTGCAGAAGTTCCTGCTCCGGGGGACGGAGAAAAAGGATCAGCTCACCACCTCCCAGCGGATCTGGCAGATGGTGCTGCCCTTCCTGATATTCTTCCTGGCCAGGAACATCGCCCTGAACGTGGGGGCCATGATCTTAGTCAGCATAGGGAGCAGGATGTCCGGCGGGGATTTCCTGTTCATCCGCAATGCCCAGGGAGAGCTGGAGAGCATGACGGGGAACGCGGCGGTGCTGGTGTCCACCTTCGGATATATGGTGGCCGGGCTTTCCGTCTGGAACATGGCGAAGAAGACGATCGCCAGGACGGCGGAGGACATGAAGCTGCTGCACATCAAGGCGGAGCCCGTGAAGAACTACTGCATCCTGGCAGGGGCAACGGCAGGGCTGGCGCTGGGGCTGAATTTCCTGTTCCTGCTCACCGGCACGGTGGAGGGCTCCCAGGCCTATCAGGAGGTGGCGCAGGCCCAGTATGCCGCGTGGTTCCCCATAGGGCTGGTGAGCTTCGGCATCATCACCCCCATCGCGGAGGAACTTCTGTTCCGGGGCGTGATCTTCGGCTGCATCAAGCGGTATATGAAGCTGTCCGCGGCCATGCTGGTGTCATCGATATTCTTTGCCCTGTACCACGGAAATTCCGTGCAGGCGCTGTATGCGGTGGTCCTGGGATACCTGATGGCATATGCCTATGAGTATTTCGGGGATTTTCGGATTGCCGTGGCGGTGCATGTCCTGGCGAATGTGCTGTCCTATGTGCTCAGCTATATACCGGCAGTCTCCGTGCTGGCGAACTGGCCGGTGTGCATCGCGGCCCTTGCGGCAGGGGCTGGATGCGTGTGGATGCTGCATAAGGAGAAGAAGATACTTTAAGAGAAGCCCATAGGCTGCGGAGAGCGGTCTATGGGTTTTCCGATGTGCCCAGGATCAGGCTGTCCAGCAGGGCGCTGCCCGCATAGGCTTCCCGGATCGTCCTGTCCATGGCCTCCCTGGTGGCGTGCTCTCCGCTGAAATGGCTCAGATCCTCGCTCCATGCGTCTGGATAGTAGCAGATGGCATCGAAGAAGTCCGGATATACGGTGCTCATCCAGGTGTCCCCGTAGCCTTCTGCCAGTCCCTCTACCTGCTCCCGGAAGGACTCCGAGCAGGGGGAGGGATATAAATGTAATTTCACGTCTTTTTCTACGCAAAAATCATATAGCTTCTTCACATACTGGTCTGCTATCTCGAAGGGGGACGACTGTACATAGGGTTCCCTTTCCAGGCTGATGTAGCTCAGGACCAGCTTCCGCAGAACCGGAGAGTCCTCTGTCAGGCTGACGATTCCCTTTTGCATGAGAAGGCCGCCATAGATGTCTTCCATGGCGTCCAGCGTGTTCCTGTCAAGGTATTGTAATGTGTCCGTCTCCGCATAGGTCATGACGGCGTACCGATAACTCCACTCCGTGTCCAGGGTCCGGGTCAGAGGCATGGGATGCATGATCAGGAAGACGTCCGTGGCGTCCGGATGGCAGCTCAGGTATTCCCGGGCCAGCAGATACTGTCCTGTGATCATGAGGGCGGCATTGGTGGCCTGGATGCTCATCTGAGGATTGTATTCCTGCAGGCCGGAGAATATCTGCCGGCAGATGCTGTCGCCGATGATGAGCTGCGTGGTCCGGTCAGGGGTCCTGGCCTGTTCAAAATAGGGGAGCATCTCGTTTTCATCCATGAAGTCCCGGCTGTGGGTCCAGCCCGCGATGATCTGCCGGTAAGGCTCCCTGGCAGACAGCAGCAGGAGGCCTGCGCAGAGCGCTGACACAAGGAGGAGGAACAGAAGCCCTTTTGCATACAGTTTCTTCATAATAAACACCTGAATCCCTTTCATAGCTGCCTTCCGGTCCGAAGGCTTACTCAGAACCGCTCATAGAGAAAGGTCGATGCCGCCTGGCCGTAGTTCTGCACCACTGTCAGCAGGATCAACAGGGTGAGGGCTATGTAGGCGCCCCACCGGACGACCACATTTACCCTGCGGGCCGAGAACTCCGCCAGGGACAACTTCCTCTCATGCAGGAAATCCACAAGGAATACGCCCAGAATCCCCAGCAGTACGGACACCAGGCCGAAACGGCTGCCGCCCAGCAGGTAGGAGCCATAATACGTCATTTCCCCCAGACCGAAGTGGAACACGATCCGGTTCAGGATCGAAAGGGCATGTCCCAGAGAATCGGCCCGGAAGAAGAGCCAGGCGAAATCCGCCAGGGCAAAGGTGGACAACATGCCCGCCGCACGGCAAAGCGGCGATTTTCTCCGGGCAGCCGCATCCCGTCCTCCCGCCTTTCCGCGGGCGATGTCGCCCAGAACCTGATAGGCTCCGTGGAGCGCTCCCCAGAGGAGGAAATTGGCGCCGGAGCCGTGCCACAGGCCGCTGACCAGGAAGGTGAGCATCAGGTTCAGGTACTTCCGGCCCTTTCCCTTCCGGTTCCCGCCCAGGGGGATGTACACATAATCCCGCAGCCAGGAGGAAAGGCTGATGTGCCAGCGGTTCCAGAAATCCCCGATGGATGCGGCGAAATAGGGCTGGGAAAAGTTGTCCGCCAGGTCGAAGCCCAGCAGCCGCCCCGCGCCGATCGCCAGCGCGCTGTATCCGGCGAAGTCGCAGTATAGCTGGATGCCGTAGAGAATCGTGGCCCACAGCAGGGTGGCGCCGGGCATATCCTGGCTGCTTCCATAGGCGAAAGCCACCATGCCGCCCAGCCTGTCCGCCACCACCAGCTTCAGCAGATAGCCCCACAGCAGACAGTACAGGCCGGAGCGGGCCTTGGAATAATCGAAATCCCGCCCCTCCCGGAGCTGCTGCAGAAGCCCCGTCCCTCTCTGGATGGGGCCTGAGATGACCGTGGGGAAGAAGGACAGGAACGCGGCATATCTGAGGAGGTTCCTCTCGGCGGGAATCTGCCTCCTGTACACATCGATCGTATATCCGATGGACTGGAGCGTATAGAATGAAATGCCCAGGGGGACGAAGCCGCCTTTCCCAAAAGAGCCCCGGAAGAAAAGCAGGCAGGATACCTGCAGCAAAATGCCGCATCCCAGAAGGAGCTTCCGGCGGCGAAGGGCTCCGCCCTCCAGAAGCAGACCCGCGGCGTAGGAGACCAGGATGCAGAAAAACAGTCCGGCAGCGTACCTCACATCTGTGGAAAGGTAGAAAAAGCAGCTTGCCGCAAGCAGCCAGAGATACCTCCGCCTCCGGGGAAGCATGAAATTGACGAATACCACAAGGGGCATGAAAAGGATAAAGGAAAAAGAGATCAATGACATTTTGGCGACTCCTGTCCTGTTGTTGCATATTTTGTGAGAACCGTAGCTTATTGTATCAGACAGGTTTTGCTTTGTCAATGAATCCTGTGGACGGCGAATTGTCAGAAATAACGACAAATGTGACGGAATGGGCAAAGTGTCTGACAATTTGCGCCGCGCTATGTTCCGCGCGAGGAGGGAAGTCCCGCAGGTGCCTCTCTGCAGGGGGACATGCGTGCATGACAACTATCGAGTACCTGCAGCAGCCTGGGATGCCCTGCAGAAAATTCAATAGACGCTACCGGGAAAATGTGTTAAGATTTTTACATACGGCAATCGGCATGTGGGGAGGGAACCAATGGCAAGGACAGTGGGCATCGGGCATCAGGACAGAGAGGTCTATGATGCATTTTTGCTGTCATTTCGCGGGGAGGACATCGCATGAAGATATCTGTGATTACAGTATGCCTGAATTCCGGAGAGAAGCTGTCTGCCACATTGGACAGCATTCTGGGGCAGGGCTGTCAGGATGTGGAAGTGATATTGAAGGACGGGGGCAGCACGGACGGGTCCGTGGAGCGCTGGAAACAGGAGAATGCCTCCCGGCCCGGCGCTGAGAGGGTCAGGATTATCGTGGAGGAGGACAGGGGCATCTACGATGCCATGAATCAGGCGGTGGCGCACGCTGCCGGGGACTTCCTGCTTTTTTTGAACTGCGGCGATCTGCTGGCGGACGGCAGCGTCCTGGAGCGGACCCTTGCGGCGCTGGAGGAAGAGGAACAGGCCGGGACGGACATGGACAGGCTGGTGCTGTACGGGGATACCAAGGGGGAGAAGAACGATGTGACCATCGCCTCCCCGCCGGAAATCACTGGGTTTGCATGCTACCGGAACATCCCCTGCCACCAGTCCTGTTTCTACAGCGCCGCGCTGTGCAGAGACAAGCCCTATGACCTGCGGTACAGGATACGGGCGGACTATGACCATTTCCTCTGGTGCTTCTACCGGGCGAAGGCGAAGACGCGCCATATGGGCTTCCCGGTGGCAGTCTATGAAGGGGGAGGCTTTTCGGAGAAACGGGAGAATAAAGTCCTGGACAGGCGGGAGCACCGGGAGATCACCGGGAAGTATATGGGAAGAGGGGAACTGTTCCGGTATCGGGCAATCATGGCCTGCAGCCTGGCGCCCCTGCGGACGGCCATGGCGGAGAGCCGACTGTTCTCCGGATGCTACCATTGGATTAAGGAGCGGATCTACAGGCGTAAGGCGTAGCTGCTCTGTCCGGTTGCTTTTAGGAACCTATAGCGTTTCTGGGTGTAATGATTTATACTGCTTAACGATTTCACTTGCCGTGAAACCAGACTGCATAACGCT
>NZ_CAPDXS010000150.1:0-12631 GCF_948601915.1 uncultured Acetatifactor sp.
AAATGTCGGACATCTACAAAAAAGAGAAAAGTGCCAATTAGGACTTGACACATACTAATCTCCTTTGCCTATTGAATTTCCGCAGAAGAAAGGGTATACTAGATTTACCGTTCCCTTTGCGGAGTGGTGGTTGTAGGGGTCGCAACTTGTTCAGGGTGAGCGACTCCTATTTATTTAACACTTTTTGGTATTCGCTTTCGATTCCGTTCCTGACTACTTCCGACTTTGTAATGCTCAATTCTCTTGCCGCAATTTCCAATTTCTTTACCGTTTCTTCGTCAATGCGTACTCTAAGCATTGTGTCTTTGCTATTATCAGATTTCGGTCTACCTGTGCGTGGCGACATACTCTTTCCCTCCTTTCTTTTTGTCGCTACAATAAATATAATACTGTAGCCACAAGAAGTCAATAGGCAAATTGAAATTTTTTATTACTAGCCAATATTCGGTTGTCAAAGTGCATTTTTCTAGTTATTTTTGAAATTACTGTTACGGTAGCAGTATTTCTTCCGGCCCTCCCGTCAGGATTCTCTGAAGCCGCTCCTTATACCCTTTCGGCATCGGAACCACTTCCCCTATACTCTGTACAGCCGCTATCCTACCCTGGTTTTTATTTGCCCTGTCTCCTATCGATTCGACTCTTTTGCCCTCTATCTGGACAGAATACGGGTTCCTGTTTGACATTCCAATGGCCTTTCGGATTTCTTCTGGAATCTTCTGCATCTCCTTTTCCCTTTGGGCTATGGTTCTGTAGCATTTGATGAAATTGCTGCTGACCACCCCCTCGTTGTAATCTTCATCCAATGCCCATGTCCTTAACTGGCTCGGATACCCCACAGCCTTCTGCACAAGTGGAGGCAGCTTTTCAAATTCTTCCTGGCTGTTATATCCGCTATTCCGAATAGCCTTGCTGACAAGCGCCCATGCCTCCATTTCTGAAAACTCTTCCTGACCGCTCATTGAATGTATCTTGTCAATAATCTGGCCGATGCTGGGGGCAAACCCGCTTGTATCAGAAAGGATGTATGCTTTCAGGCCAGCGGAGACCTGGTTGTATGTGTACTCGGACAACATCTTATACCATGTGTTTACCGCTATAGTCTTGTCTGGTGCCCTATAGTTCGGGTATGCCGCCTGTATCGACATCAGAATCCCCTGTGTTTCTTCCCTTGTCATCATCATGCATTCCTCCATTCGTCATATACGTTATTCCTGGTCTGCTGCCCCTCCTTCAGCGGGAACAGCCCTTGCCAGCAGTTCATGATTGATTGCTCCAGAATCTTTATTGCCATCCCCTCATCCATTTCACCGAATGCGTTTTTGGATAAATCCTCCAATTTTCTTACGGAAAGTTCTATTGCCCTATCTGTCATAGGTTTTTTAATTTTCTTTCTCATCTCTATAAAATCGAGAAAAGTACGATTCAAAGGTTCATTGTTTGTAAAATATATCGCTAAAGAGGGAGAAGATTCTTCTTTCCTTTTTTTCACTTCTTTTTCCTTTCCTTTACTTTCATTTGCTCTCCTTTCCTTTACTTTACTTTCCTTTATAGGGCAGAAACCCTCATTTCCATCCAGGAAACCCTCATTCCCCCCCGTGAAACCCTCATTTCCATCCAGGAAAGCGGTATTTAATGGTGTCTTTGTTAAACCTTTGCATTCACTGTCTTGCAAAAGCCAGTAGTCGGAAATCACAGAACGCACATCCCGTTCCTTAACAACTTCCCAATATCTTCTTTGGATACCTCTACTGGTAAGCACTCCCCACCTGTCAAACAGCCCTTTGTCAAAAAGACCAATCTGCAAGCAGTAGCCCACGGCTTCCTTTACCGTACCAGAACTAACGCCGCCGCCCATCTTTCTTGATGTGGATGCACAATCGTCATAGCCCCATCGGTAGAAATATCCTTCTCCTCCATACGCTCTCTGACACAAATAGAAGTAAACCCCAAATCCTATCCACCCATGCGCATCAAGAAGCTTGTCCATTTTGGTATCATTGTCAAAAATCGTTACCGACCACCCTGAATAATCAATTCCTTTTTTCGGTGGTCTTGCCATCAGCATGCCTCCATTCTTTTAGATGCTTTCACCCATTTCATTCTTGCCAGCTTCTACCTGCTGCCCTGAAGCTTTGTCTCCATACCTCCGCAGGTACTCCAGATGGTACGGTATCCTCCGCCCAACGGCTGCTGCCATGGGGCTGGCCTCTGTTATGTACTCCTCATACAGCTTCTGCTTCTCCTGACTGTCCATAACGCCTCCTAACGTCCCTCCGCCCCGTTCCACTCTATGGCAAGGGCTATCCTCCCGAGGTCAGCGCCGGATTTTTGAGCCGTTTCCACTGCGTCCTCCCATCGCCTATCGAAATCCTCCTGATAGCGCATAGGGAATCCCGTCACGTCCCTGATGCCCCTCTTCTGCTCCAACGTCAGCATACATCCCTCCTTTCCGGGGGCCGGAACCCCCAGAATCCTTGCCTACAGTTTCCGTGATGTATCAAATCCTCCAGAAAGGCTAGATAAAGTTGCGCCCGAAGGCCTCCATCCATTCCTCATGGGAATGCTTCCGTTCGAAAGCCATCTGCGCGTTCGCCTGCAGAAGCCTCCGGAGCCTTATGTTGCTGTGCACCGCATCCGGCCCTACCAGATGATGCTCGATGCACAGGTAGACCTTCAGGCCATATCGCTCGGAGAGCCTCCTGTTCGCGGTGCCCGGCATGGCATGGTGCTCCTGCAGGTCTTCCCTGGCGTTGTAATCGTCCCTCAGGAGCATGCATAGGTAGCATGTCCTGTCCTCTTTTCTGTGCATGATGCTCTTAGCCATCCGTCCCCTCCTTCTCCCTCATGTCCAGCAGCCTCTCCAGGTCTGCTGCCAAATCTGTGGCATCCTGGTACGCTTTTTCCAGATACTCCGTGGGAATCGGCCTGTCGTCCCATATAGTGAAATATTTCTGCAGACTGTCCATGTGCTTCCGTATCCCCATCCGGAGCTCCTCCCTGCGGAGGGCAGCATCCACGGCGGCTTCTTCGTCTTCCTCATGTGCAGGGGCGTCCACAGCACCTGCCGCCCTCCCGGCCATCGGCATGGCATCCTCTCCCACACCGCCCGCATCAAGCCCTTCCGCCTCTCCGTCCGGCTCTTCTACTGCCTCCACAGGAGGAGCCTCTACGATTTCCTCGAAACGGGCATCCGGTATCGCCTCCGGATAGTCTGCTACCTTCATCTGGCCCGGCAGCTGCTCCTCCGGCTCCGGATGCGCCTCATCTGCCGTGACCTTTGTAGGCCTTCCGGCACCGTGTCCCTTTTCTGTAGCCTTAGGCGGTACCGCCTTCACTACCTTGGACTCCTTCCTCTTCTGGGGCAGGGCCTCTCCCGTACCCCGCCCATCCGTAGCCAGTCCCGGGCCGGCCTCCGCCAACGGCTCCATCGGCTCCCCATACTCCTGCTGCCAGGATCCCTTCACGGGGCCGGGGTGCATGATGCTGGCGACTGCTGCCTGGACATCCTCTGCGGAGCATCTTTCCTTCTCGCAGCTGCGGACGTTCGTCACGCTGGCCGCATCTCCGGAAAGGGAGAGCATCAGCCGCCCTGTGCCAGGCACCCTCACCATGTAGACGGCATCTCCCTGCGGGGCCAGCACGTCCATCACCATGTTCCCAGCGGCAATGCCGCCTATCGTATAGACATCATGCAGCTTATGGTACAGGGCCGGCTGCTCCCTGCCCAGCTGCCGGACGGCTCGCTCCAGGAGGCTCCCTTCCCTCTCCGGCTCCGGGGCCTGTGCAGCCTCTATGGCCACCTCGATGTCGCTGACCGCATGCTCAGCATCGATCTCCTCCTTTATCGCCTGCACCTCCTGCTTGCTGTAACTCTCGGTTATCTCCTCCGCTATCGCGTCCGGCATGTGCAGCATCAGGGACAGCTTGGCGAAGCCTATGTTCCTATACCCATCCTGCAGCACATGGCTGTTCCCGCCTACGGAGAACCGCTCCACTATCCGTATATATCGGGATACGGTTCCCTTGTCCAGGCCATACCTCTTCTCCGCGAACTCCTCATGGCCAGCATATCCGGAGCCATCCAGGATGTCCGTGTCCCTGGCAACCTTCAGGATGTACCCCATCTCCATGAAGCCCTCTTTTATCTTTACCGCCGTGCGGTCTGCCGACCTTTCCAGATCCTGATACCTTGCAAAGGCAAGGACTTCCGTGCCCTTTGCCTCCTCCAATCCATACGTCTCCTGAAACATCTTAATAGCATCCTCCTTATCGTTGCACATATAGGTGCCGGCCCCGCATATGTGGCATATGACATAAGCGCCGACACCGCTGGCCACCACGCGGGCCTCGTTCCCGCAGACGCACCGTATCATGCCCGCTACGCCATATCCTCCTACAGGCATCCCCATCACACCACCTCCATCAAATCCTCCATCAGGGCCTCCAGAACCCTCGTGTTGTTCTTCCGCCTCAGCTCCTCCAGGTTCTGCTCCCTCTTCACGGCGCTCAGCCTGGCATGCTCATGGTCCTCCTCCCGCATCCGCTTCCGGATCTCCTTCTGCCACTCCCGCAGGAACGGCTTCACCTCCTCTATGTCAGGCTCCTCGTCGTACATGCCGCGGTGCTGCCTTATGGTGCCGCCGGGCTCCACCTCGATGGTGTAGAACGGCTTCTCCGGCTCCTCCGCCCGGCGCAGGAAGCAGATGTACGTCTCGTGCTGCAGGATGCGGTCGAAGTACCGCTCCGTGTGCCCCACGCAATGGTGCAGCGCCATCCCCTCTGAGACGATGTCGATGAAGCTATGCGGCACCGTGATGCGGAAGCGTCCATTCCCGTACTCGTACTTTGGCTTTATTGCTGCAAGGATGGCTTCAGAGCCAGGGTATTTCTCCTCCATGCGCTCCGCATCCTTCCTGGCCTGTTCCTTGTCCATCCTGGCCCTCTCGGCTTCAATGCGCCTGTTGTTCTCCTCCACGGCTTCGCCATGCCGCCGCTTCAGCTCCCTAGGGCGGTACACCATCGCGTCCGACATGTCCTTCCCCAGCCTCTCTGACATGGAAAGGTAGTCCTCGTATGTCTCGAACACGGCCTTCGCCTTCCGCTTCCCGCCATACGACTCCGTCACCTGCCGGTTCAGGTAGTTCATCAGCTGCTCCGGGGACAGGCGCCTGGATGCCCGGCTGGAGCGGTACTTGGCATTCGTAATCCCGCTCCTCCCATACCAGGAGAGCACGTCGCTCCCTATCCGCTTCCCTGCCTTGTCCGCCCACTGCATCCATTCCAGCATGTCGTTGCCGCCGTCCTCCTGGCGCAGACGGTTTATCTTCTGCATGTCCCGGATGCGCATCACGGCACAGATGTCCCTCCCACTGATGTCCAGGGCGTTCCAACTGCCATACCCATGCGTATAGTTCACTTCATTGGACGTCTCCTCCAGCAGCCGGCGGAAGCGCCCCTTGGCCAGGTATTCCACCGTCCCGATGAAGCCTTTCCTCGTGTCCGCTATGATTCTGTCATAGTTCGCCTTCATCCCCTGGGCGGCGATATGCTGGAGGACGTCTGCCCAGGCATGGTATGCCGTCCCTTCAAGCCCCTCCCTGACGCCCTCTGGATACAGGTATCCCGTCTTCCATCTGAGGGAGAATGGATTCCCTTTGTTGTCCCACCCGTCATGCTGGGCATAGTAGTACTCGCACGGCTGCATGCTCCAGGCCCCCTTGTGCAGCATGCAGCGGATGGTCTCATGAAGCTTGACCACGCGGAATATCTCCCAGTCCACCGTCACGTCAAAATGTCGCTGTATCCCACGCTTCTCGTCCAGCCCATGGATCAGCGTCAGGCTGGCCTTCCTCTGCAGGGAGCTCCTCCTCTTCTCCACAGTGAGGGCCTGTCCGCACAGCGGGCATATGGCATCTCCTCTATGCTTCATCTTCGCTCCTGCTGACGATGCCGCAAAACTCTGGCCGCAGGCTGTGCACTGGTAGGTGTCGTCCGTCTTGTCCCAGATGGCATAGTGCAGGGAGCCAGCCACCTGCCCACTGATCCATTCCATCACGGGCTTGCAGACATCAGGGACGCTGTCCATCAGGTCGTTCACCCTCTGGACGCGCCTGTCCTCTTTCCTGTCCCTGCGCTCACGGGAATATTCCCGCTCCAGGGAGCCTATCCTCTCGTATACATCAGCATCTGGCCAGTTGACTTTCAGGGCATCCAGAGCCAGCTCCCTTTCTTTTTTGGACAATGGGAAGCTCTCCTCATCAATGAAAATCCAGTATTCGCCGCGCGCAAAGGCGTTATTCAGGTTCTCCTGCGTCCATAGGCCGGTCATGTCGCAAGAGGCATACTCCCCAGTCTGCAAGTCCACGGCATGCCTGTAAATCCATGTCCCATCGCTCCACAAATCCAGGATCAGGTATCCTCCGGAGAGCTGGGCCGCCACGCGCTTGCCTTTCTTCCAGCCCTTCCCTTCCGGCCGCTTCACTGCGACCTTCTCAATCTGTTTCCTTTTCATCCCCTGCCTCCTTTAGGACGCCGTCCTCCACGGTGTACCAGATGCCCGGCCTGATGCCGTTCCTCCCCACCATGACGAGCCTTGCGTCCACTATCTCTCCGTCCGCCTCCCGGATCAGCCCCAGATGGGCCCCTTCCGCTCCTCTCACCATAGGGCTCTCCCCTCTGGCTATGGCTATCGCGTCCGGAAGCATGGCCTCCGCCCTGTCCGCTGCCACTTCCAGGCTTGCCCGCTTTGCCTCCCATCCTGCCCTTTTGGGGTGCTCCACCATGTAGACCATCGCCTGTGCGGCCATCTCCCGCCTGGTCAGCTCCTGCACCAGTGTCAGCTCCGTGCATGCTATCCTGGTGTCCGTGCCGTCCTCGGCTATGTCCCCTCCCGCCTCCGCAAGGAAGAACCGGTTCCTGCACGCCAAATCGTAGTACCGGGTGCAGTCCATCACATACTCGCAGGCATGCAGCCCAGTCCTTCCGCACTTGGAGCCGTCCGCCACTGCCTGGACGCCCAGCTGATAGCGGAATATACCGTTACCCATACGGCATGTCATGTCGGAGCGTGTCGCCTTGAACACCTTCATCAGACCACCACCCTCTTTACATAATAATCCCTGGCAATCCGCCGCAGCTCATCCCGCCCCGTCATCCCGATGTAGCTTGCCTGCGGGATGCCAGCCTTCTTGGCAATCCCGTCCGGGACGCGCACCCTGTTCCGCGATGCATGCTTGAGCCCTGCTGCCAGGAAGTCTCCCAGATGCCTGTCCTCCCGGAACACGCCCCCGCACATCTCCGGTTCCTCCACGCACATGTACGAGAGATACTCCTTCCAGTCCTTCAGCTGGCTCTGCAGCCCCAGCTCGGCCGCCTCCATGTCCAGTTTGCCGACTGCCGCCATCAGCGGCGTGGCCAGCTCCTCCACCTCGCCGTCCAGGTAGTCCTGCACGTCCTCCTGGCCAATCCCGTTCTCCGCAGCCAGGGCGAAAAGGGCCTCCTCGTCCCCTTCTGCCTTCTGGGCGGCTGCTGCCCGGTTGAGCTCCTCCACAGTATCGAATATCCCGAATTTACGAATCATCCTTTTCTCCTTTCCAGGGTTGCACCGGTGCAACCTCCTCAGCCCTCTCCGTGCCGGCACATCTCAGGATGCCCTCCAATCCTGTCGCCTACAAGATTCAGCGCCTCCCCGGCCACCTCGCCGAAGATGTCCCTGGGGGCATACAGCCTGGGCAGGTTCGCCCTCATCCAGAAGCTGAACTCATGCTTCCCAGCCACCGCCTGGAGCGTGTGGCCAGTATCCTCCAGGTGCCAGAGTATGTCCCTCCACAGCCCGGAATCCTTCACCTTAGAGCGCCGTCCGGTCGTCCATCCATTCTCCCGCCAGGCTTCCGGCCACCTGCTGTTGATGGCAGCGGCCACATACGTGCACTCCGTATGTACCCTGACATCACAGGCGTACTGGAACCTGGCCAGGCTGTCCCGCAGGCAGTACAGCGCCAGACGGCTCTCCGTGGCCCCGTCCATCTCCACCGCCGCCATCCTCTCGTGCATCCTGCTATCTGCCAGCCGGGCCCGCATGATATACATCCCCTTCCCGATGCCCTTCGCCGACCCCCGCAGGGTGGTCCCTATATAGATCTCCACCGTCATCGTGCCGCCCTCTCCTCAGATCCTTCCCGCATGGTACGCCGGTTTCCCTTCTGCTGGCATGTAGCTGGTGCCGGGCTCCCTCCTGGCACCATAGAAGCCCACCTCCCCGGGGATCCGGTAGACTACGCACTCGAAGCCCAGCCGGTTCTTTATGACGCACTCCTTCATCACCTGCTCCAGCATCCACTCCGGGAACATGCCCTCTATGACCTCCTCGTGCTGCCTGCTGCCGAAGACCTGCTCGCGGAGGGGCTCCGGCAGCTCCAGGAACAGCCCTATCACGATGGCGCTGTCATAGATGTACTTCGCCCGGAACCAGTCCTTCCTGCTGTAAGCCTCCGCGAACTGGTCTGGCATCTGCAGGAACTTCTCCGTCAGGTAGCCGTGGCGGCCGTCGGCCTTGTGCATGTAGCGCATCGCCATCTCATGCTCCAGCCCCCGGATTCGGCCCGCGTCATCGGTTCCTTCCCATTCCTGCCTCAGCTCCGCGTCCGGCATGTCAGCGTACAATCTTTCCATTGACTTTTTCCCTCCATGTCCCTATAATGGGTACATGGACAACTGTTTTACCACCTTCCCCTGCACTGGTTCACGGCCAGCTGCAGGGGATCTTCCTTTCAGCTCCGCACGGAACCCCAGGAGGCGCCCGTTGCTCAGGAGAGCCATGAAGCCCTTCCTGTCGCACATCTCGATGCAGTCCTGCACCGTCACCCTGTCCAGGTTGATTCCCATCTTCACTTGCCCTCCTTTCCCTGGTCGGTGTTCATGACCATCATATGGCTGATTTCCAGGAACCCCTCTCTTGTGATGGCCCCTAGTTCCCGCGCCATCTCCGCCTTTCCATAGACTTCATGCAGCTGCCACTCCGAAGCTTCCCGCTTCGCCTGCAGGGCCTCGCCCCTCAGCTGCTCCATGACCGCCTCTTTTCCGCCCCCGTTTCGGCAGCCCTGCCCTCTGGCGTCTGCTGCCCCTGCCAGCGCTGCGGCATAGCCGCCCTCGTAGGCATTCCTGAACACCCACTTCTCGAATGCGTCCAGGTAGCTCTGGAAGCTACGTTCCATCTTCGCGTGGCTGTCCACGACCTCCCTCCCTGCCTTCTGCAGGCAACCTGCCAGGAAATCCTCATAGGCTTTATCGAACTCTGATTCATTTGCGAATGCTTTCATCTGTACCTCTTTCTCCATTCCTCTCCTCTTTCCATGCTCCTGGTCTACCAGTTTCTGCAGTTCTGCAAGCTCCTGGTCGATTGCTTCCATTTCCGGACCATACTCTGGTTTCCACTCCACTCCGGAATGTGCCACGATGAAGAGCTTCCTGTCTAGCAGCGTAAGATATCTATTGACATCTTTTCCGCTCATGCACCTCCTCCTTTCATACGAACCGTCAACATCGCTTGCCCGAAAGGCCATCATGCCCTCCGGATGCCAGCGTTCTCCGCCTTGCAGCGGCCGATCCGCCATTTCTCGAACCCATCTGTGTCAAATATGATGGGGCTGTTCGGCTTCGTAGGGTCGATCTTCTGGGCGAACGTCTGCCCTTTCGACCTGTAGGCAGTGAACAGGAACTCCTTCGGGAGCCCCAGCCGATGCAGCTCCTGGAGCCTCATGAATGGTTTTGGATAGACCATATGGCACCTCCTCTCTCTAAAAAATCGCTTGCCAAGCCTCATCCCCCCTTGGTATAATCATTCCATGGAGGAATTGCCATGAACGGAATCATTATGCGTATCCGGATGCGCATCTGCCTGCGGGCACTTGAAGATATATGGTATGACAACAATGATACTGTTGCCGGGGAGGCCGCCTTGGGATTTTCTGACACAAAGGCCAAGCTTAAGGTGTTGAAATCCTTGGAGGCTGCAGGGTGCGTGGCGCTTTCATGCCACGACAACAGCAACCGCCCCTATGCCATCCGTCCCGGAGGGAAGTCCTCCCTGTACGCCCTGGAACGCTCCGAGCTTTGGCTGAACCGCATCATCAGCTTCATAGCGGGCATCCTCACCACAGTGGCTGCGGATTACATCATCTGGCTCCTCCAGTCCATGCCCTCAAAGTAAGATTGCTACGATAATTCCAACGGCGCAGCCAAGTATGTAGAATACATATACCAGGCTATCTTTTCCTTCGCTCATTGCTGCTGCCCTCCTATTCAAAATCATTGCTATGTTGATGGCTATCTTCTGTTCCCATCAGCTTTCCTCCTTATCCCTCACCTCTACAGCCGACCTATCGATTTGCAGACATCCTCAATGTCCCTCTGTCTTGCATGGATGGCTTTCTGAAAGCTCTCGGAGCTTCCGTTGATGGACGCCAGTGATGTCCTCCAGCGCATCCCATATGGCGATGTCTCCCCTCCGTTCCCCTGACTCCAGCTTTTGGTAGTACGAATGGCTTATGTACAGCCTGTCCGCCATCTGCTGCTGCGTCAGGCCCGCCCTCTGGCGGGCTTCTTTTAGGTTCTTGCGCATATCACATTCCCCTCCCCTCTATACCGGCATCCGCCCACATGTTCGTCTTGCTATTCCCTCCCCATTCCTTTATACTGGTGATATAGGCCACTGCCATGGCCGAGTACCGAGGAAAGGAGGATTTCCTCATGGAAAGGAAAACCGACAAGGAATTAGCTGTCGAAGCAACTATTGAGTATATAAAATCATGGAATGCTGCTGAACGCACTTCCGCAGCAACAACCGAAGATTTTACCAATGCGTTAAAGAAAATATACTCAACCATCCATGCTCTCGATAACATGTAAATTTATGGCTTCTGAGTATGGACATGCGCACTGGCAGTGACTAATTCTGCCAGTGCCTTTGTCATTTCCACAACTACCACATAATCACGACCACCATCTATGAGGTTTTGAATCTTGCTACAAAGAGCATCTATTGTCTTGTCCACATTTTCCATCCGTCCTCACCTCCTCCCTATACTGGCATCCGCCCACCTGTTCGTCTTGCTATTCCGTCCCCTCTCCTTTATACTGGTGGTACAGGCCACTGCCATGGCCGAGTACATGAGAAAGGGGAGGCATATGGATATTTACGAAATTCTTGACATTTTTGAAACTGAAATGAAGAATGAGGTTTTCCACCATGTCACCGACGATGTTCTTCAAGATATTCTTCTCAAATCCATCGAACAGGCCAAAAATGTCGCTATTTCCACCTACGAAGCAGACAAGAAATAATCAGGTTGACGGCCATGCTTGCTACCACAAGTATGGCCATATCTTTTCTTGCCTTTGTCCTGATATACTTGATGCTCTTTAGGAGTACACGATAGCACCTGTCCAAGCTTGCCCTCATAAACCATTCATAGCAATACCTTTTTCCATACCTTTTTATGTACTCATCGCTTCTACTATGGACTTTACTCCCCATCCGTCCTCACCTCCTCCCTATACCGGCATCCGCCCACATGTTCGTCTTGCTATTCTTTCCCCTTTCCCTTATACTGGTGGTACAGGCCACTGCCATGGCCGAGTACCCTAGAAAGGAGGAAAACCTTATGAATCCATCAGAATTGATTGATATCTTTAAAAACCATGTTCGCTCATCTTTCTATGATGCGCGTGATGCCCACGATTGCATCTTTGATGAGAAATGCCCTGTCGAAATCGCACTGGCTTACTTAAACAAGGCAATATCAGAGCATTGCTGTTGTGATAGCCTTTACTACGCTCAGTATGACTCACTCGGCAGAGGCGAATATGAAGATTTCTCACACCAGTTCGATGTCTTCGCAAACGAGTTGCTGACCAATGTCAGGACAAATCATTCACACCAATGGACTGACATCGAATTCCAAAAGCTGAAAGAGATTTATGACAATTCTGTTTTCTCCAGCTAATCGGCATGGGCAGCCTTACCGCTGCCTTTGTCCTTTCTTAACTCTGCCAGTATTTCATGCATCAGTGCAGTCTGATACATGATCTCCCTCCCAATGTATGAGTCCGGCTTAATGCACACCTGCAGCCTCTCCTTTTTTCTGGCAGCCCACTGCTCCTCTGCCTGTCTATTCATAAATTCAGATATCTTCTTCTCTATATCCATCTGCGCCTCACCTCCTCTCTATGCCAATAGTGATTTTAAATCATCTTTTCTTGCAAAAAAAATTTCTTCTTTTTCATCAAGGAATTAATTTCAAGTAATTCACAAAGAGCCGCCACTTCACTGGTTTTAAACTCCTGCCTATTATCCACTTTAAGTTGGAGTCCATATGCCGAAAGTCCCAGATAATCCGCCACAAATTTCATTTTCAGACCCTTGCTTTCAATTAACTTCCTTAGAGCTTCCGAATCTGTCAAATCTTTTCCTCCTTTCTTGTTGATTTTAAATCATCTACTCGTAATATAGCACTCTCATGATTTAAAGTCAACTATTTTTTTGTATTTATTCAAAAAATATTGATTTTAAGGAAACTCTATGATATATTGATTCTAACAACATAAGGATTCAGGTGATAAATATGGCTGACAT
>NZ_CAPDXS010000151.1:0-12546 GCF_948601915.1 uncultured Acetatifactor sp.
GCTTTGGTGGCATAGGCTTATTGTGCAATTTTTTAAATTTGCTCATTTATAGTTTCTTATTTTACACCCCTTTTTGCTTGCTATCAAGATTGTTTTGGTATAAGATAGAAAATAAGATGGAAATTAAGAAAGAAAAAGGATAAAAAGCCTAAGACAAAGGAGTCGCAGATATGGATTTGACAGAATTGAGACAGCGCATCGATGCCATAGACGCGCAGATGGTGGAATTGTTCGAGCAGCGCATGGACATCTGCAGGCAGGTGGCGGAGTACAAGATAGCCGCGGGGAAGAATGTCCTGGACAAGAGCAGGGAGGCCCAGAAGCTGGAGAAGGTGCGCTCCCTGGCCAGCGATGAGTTCAATGGCTTCTGCGTGGTGGAGCTGTTCGAGCAGATTATGTCCATGAGCAGGAAGCTCCAATATAGGCTTCTCATGGAGAACGGGCGGCTGGAGAAGCTGCCGTTCATCAGCGTGGACGCGCTGGATGTGGGAAAGGCCAGGGTGGTGTTCCAGGGGGCGGAGGGAGCCTACTCCCAGGCGGCCATGACGCAGTATTTCGGGGAGGGCATCGACAGCTTCCATGTGGACAGCTTCCGGGATGCCATGGATGCCATCGATGAGGGCAGCGCGGACTTTGCTGTGCTTCCCATCGAGAATTCCACGGCAGGGATCGTCAGCGAGATATATGACCTGCTCCAGGAGTATGAGAATTATATCGTGGGGGAGCAGATCATCAAGATCGAGCACTGCCTGTTGGGGGTGCCGGGGGCGAAGATAGAGGACATCAGGACGGTGTACTCCCATCCCCAGTCCCTGATGCAGAGCGCAAAGTACTTAAGCGTCCAGGACTGGCGGCAGATCAGCATGCAGAATAATGCTTTCGCGGCCAAAAAGGTGGCGGATGACGGGGACAAGTCCCAGGCGGCCATCGCCAGCGAGCATGCGGGCGCGGTCTATGGGCTGGAGGTGCTACAGCGGAAGGTGAACCACTCCGGCACCAATTCCACCAGATTCATCATCGTCAGCGGCCAGAAGATATTCCGCAGGGATGCGGGGAAGATTGCAATCTGTTTCGAGGTGCCCCATGAGAGCGGCTCCCTCTACCATATGCTGTCCCATTTCATCTACAACCATCTGAACATGACCAAGATTGAGAGCCGGCCTATCGAGGACAGGAACTGGGAGTACCGTTTCTTCATCGATTTCGAGGGGAACCTGGCGGACAGCGCTGTGAAGAATGCCCTGCGGGGGCTTCGGGAAGAGGCGCGGAACATGAAGATACTGGGGAATTATTAGGAGAGGAAAGGACGGAAAGGACAGCGCTCCGGCCAGACAGGCCGGAGTAGGCGCAGAGGACATATGAGAGAGAAGGAACTGATCGTATACAGGACATTTCAGGAGGGAGAGCTGCTGCGGGACATGGCATGGCTCATGGATCACTATGAGGAGGCGGGCCTGGGGGAAAACTACGTGTCAGGCAGGCCCTGCACGGTGGAAGCGGTGACGGAGCTGTTTTACGGCTGTATCCACAGGCTGATCGAGCTGGCGGGGACTTACGGCTTCCACGGCAACCTGTGGCACTGCTATCTGGCCAACCTCATGGTGAACAATGAGAACAGCTACAGCCGGGGCTGCGAAATCCGGGGAGAAATCAAGGGGACGATTAACCGTGCTGTATTGCATGATATCATGATATTCAAGGAATTCTATGACTATGATTTCCAGCCCATGTGCCACAGGCTCCATGTGCCGGAATTTTCCCTGATTGAAGAATACGAGAGCAGCAGCCTGGAGAGCAGGGTCTACAATACCAGAATCTGTGCCCGCATCTGTGAGCTGGCAGAGGACTTCTGCCGGGACGGCTCGCCGGAGGAGATGAAGGACACCCTCACCCATTTCTATCGGGAATACGGGGTGGGGAAGTTCGGGCTGCACAAATCCTTCCGCATCGCGCGTGGAGCGCTGCGCGGGGATACAGGGGCGGAGGGGCATCCCGGGCCGGAGCGGGCAGGGATGGGGAACGGCGCGTCCGGGGGCATGCGGATCGAGCCTATCCTGAACATCGCCCACGTGAAGCTGGACGACCTGGTGGGCTATGAGCAGCAGAAGAAGAAGCTGCGGGACAACACGGAGGCCTTCGTCTCCGGGAGGAAGGCCAACAACTGTCTGCTCTTCGGCGACGCGGGCACGGGGAAATCCTCCTGCATCAAGGCCATCGCCAACGAGTATTACCACAGAGGGCTGCGGGTCATAGAGGTGTACAAGCACCAGTTCCAGGACTTGAATGAGGTCATCGGCCAGATAAAAGGCCGCAACTATAAATTCATCATTTTCATGGATGATCTGAGCTTCGAGGACTTCGAGATTGAATATAAATATCTAAAGGCAGTGATTGAGGGCGGGCTGGAGAAGAAGCCGGAGAACGTGCTGATTTACGCCACCTCCAACCGCCGCCATCTGATCCGGGAGAACTACGGCGACAAGACAGAGGACGGACATCTGCCGGAGATCCGCCAGGACATGCACACCAGCGACACGGTGCAGGAGAAGCTGTCCTTAGTGTACCGCTTCGGCGTCACCATCTATTTCGGCGCGCCGGACAAGAGGCGCTTCCAGGAGATTGTGGGGGCGCTGGCGGACAGACACGGGATTGAAATGCCTCGGGAGGAGCTGCTGGCGGAGGCCAATAAATGGGAGCTGTCCCACGGAGGCCTCTCCGGCCGGACGGCCCAGCAGTTCATCGATTATATATTGGGGATGCGGAACTGGAATAAATAAAAATTTGGAGGTGATTTGTGGATGGGCATCAGGACTTTCGCTGCCATCGATGTGGGCAGCTATGAGCTGACGCTGAAGATATTCGAATTTTCCGGCAAACATAACATGCGGGAGATTGACTGCGTCAGCAAGCGCCTGGATCTGGGCTCCGATACCTACGCCACGGGCAAGATCGGCAACGAGAAGATGGATGAGCTCTGCCGGACGCTGAAGGATTTCTCCGACATCATGAAGGCCTACAAGGTGGAGAACTACAGGGCTTACGGCACCAGCGCCATCCGTGAGACGGAGAACACCACCATCGTGCAGGACAGGATAGCCCAGCGCACGGGGATCAAGGTGGAGATTCTGAACAATTCCGAACAGCGGTTCATGGACTACAAGTCTGTCGCATCCAAGGGCGAGAGCTTCCGGAAGATCATCGAGGAGAAGACGGCCATTCTGGACATAGGCGGGGGCAGCATCCAGCTGTCGCTGTTCGACAACGACACGCTGGTCTCCACCCAGAACGTGCGCCTGGGGGTGCTGCGGATTCAGGACTATCTGAACCGATTCGATGTAAAGGGCTCCCAGATGGAGGAAGTCATCTATGAGATGGCCATGGCCAGGCTGGATACATATGAGAAGCTTTATCTGAAGGACAGGGGGATACAGAACCTGATTATCGTGGACGACTATCTTTCGCCCTGGGCGGTGAAGAAAAACGGCGGCGACAGCGCCAGGGCGGTTCTGGACGCGGAGAGCTTCGGCAGGGTCTTCGAGGTGCTGCGCAGCCAGAACCCGGTGAAGATCGCCACCGCCATGGACATCCCCCAAGAGAGGATTCCACTGGTGTTCATCAGCGCCGTCCTGATCAAGTGCATCGCGGAGCTGATGGGGGTGAAGCGGATCTGGACGCCGGGGGTGACGCTCTGCGACGGCATCGCCTATGAATACGCGGAAAAAATAAGGATGTTCCGGGGGGAGCATGACTTTGAGGAGGATATCATCGCATGCGCTTTCAATATCAGCAAGCGGTACATGGTGAGCAGGAAGCGCTCCGAGACATTGGACAATATCACTACCACGATTTTCGACAGCTTAAGGAGGGTGCACGGCCTGGGCAAGCGGGAACGGCTCTGCCTACGGTTGGCGGCGATCCTCCATGACTGCGGGAAATACATCAGCCTGGTGGACACGGGGGAGACCTCCTATCAGATCATCATGGCGACGGAGATCATCGGCCTGTCCCAGCAGGAGAGGGAGATCGTGGCGAATGTGGTGCGGTTCAACCACAGCAGGTTCGTCTATGACGTGCAGCGAATCGGCAGCCTGGAGCGGGAGGCCTTTCTGGTGGTGGCGAAGCTGACGGCCATCCTGCGCCTGGCAAGCTGCCTGGACAGGAGCCACAAGCAGAAGCTGAAAGGTCTGCGGGCGACGTTTAAGGACAGCCAGCTGATCCTCACGGTGGATACCCAGGCGGACATCGTTCTGGAGAAGGGCTTCGTGGAGGCCAATGCGGAATTCTTCGAAGAGGTGTTCAGCGTGGAGCCGGTTCTGAAGCAGAGAAAAATATTTTGATACAGGTTATGGGGGTGTATAGTTATGGAAGATATGCGTTCCATGGAACAGGAGCATTCCGCAGGAGGAATCGATTTTTATAATCCAGAGTTTTATACGAACAGGGAACTGAGCTGGATTCTGTTCAACCACAGGGTGCTGAACGAGGCCAGGGACAAATCCACGCTTTTGTTTGAGCGGCTGAAGTTCTTGAGCATCACCGCCTCCAACCTGGATGAATTCTTTATGATCCGGGTGGCTTCCCTGCGGGACATGGTGCACGCCAAGTACCAGAAGCCGGACATAGCGGGGCTGACGCCGGGGAGGCAGCTTGAGCTTTTGAGCGTGGCGATTCACCAACTGGTGGAGCTGCAGTACTCCACCTACAACCGTTCGCTGGTGCCGAAGCTGAAACAGAATGGCCTACAGATTGTGGGCAGGCATGAGGACCTGACGAAGAAGGAAACGGTCTTCGTGGACAAATATTTCGAGGAGAATGTGTATCCGGTGCTGACGCCCATGGCGGTGGACTCCTCCAGGCCTTTTCCGCTGATTCGGAACAAGACCCTGAACATCGCCGCCCTGGTGCGCAAGAAGGAGATAGGCGAGGAGCTGGAGTTCGCCACAGTGCAGGTGCCGAGCGTCCTGAGCCGGGTGGTGGAGCTGCCCGCCGATGGGAAGATGCGCAAGGTGATCTTCCTGGAGGAGATCATCGAGCGGAACATGCATAAGTTGTTCCTGAACTATGACATTGTGTGCGCTTATCCGTTTAGAATAATGCGCAATGCAGACCTCACCATCGAGGAGGACGAGGCGGCAGACCTTTTGAAGGAAATCGAGAAGCAGCTGAAGAAGCGCCAGTGGGGCGAGGCCATTCGGCTGGAGGTGGCGGCCCACTGCGACAGGAGGCTGCTGCGGATTCTGGAGGATGAGCTCCATATCGAGGAAGACAATCTGTACGTCATAGACGGGCCCCTGGATCTGACCGTATTGATGAAGATGTACGGCCTGGAGGGTTTTGACCATCTGAAGGCTGCGAAGTATACGCCCCAGCCGGTGCCCCAGCTGCCGCCGGGCTGTAGGATCTTCGACGAAATCCGCAAGGGGGACATCCTCCTGCACCATCCCTACCAGACCTTTGCGCCGGTGGTGGAGTTCATCCGCCAGGCGGCCAAGGATCCGGAGGTGTTGGCCATCAAGCAGACACTGTACCGGGTCAGCGGCAATTCCCCGATTATCGCGGCGCTGGCCCTGGCGGCGGAGAACGGCAAGCAGGTGTCCGTGCTGGTGGAGCTGAAGGCCCGCTTCGACGAGGAGAACAATATCGTCTGGGCCAGGATGCTGGAGAAGGCGGGATGCCATGTCATCTACGGGCTGGTGGGGCTGAAGACCCACAGCAAGATCACGCTGGTGGTGCGCCGGGAGGAGGACGGCATCCGGCGCTATGTGCATCTGGGCACGGGGAACTACAATGACGCCACGGCCAAGCTATATACGGACATCGGGCTGTTCACCTGCTCCGAGGCTATCGGGGAGGATGCCACGGCCGTCTTCAACATGCTGTCCGGCTACTCGGAGCCCCTGGTGTGGAACAAGCTGTCCCTGGCGCCGCTGTGGCTGAAGAACCGGTTCCTCTATCTCATCGACAGGGAGAAGAAGGCGGCCCAGGCAGGGAGGCTGGCCCGCATCATCGCCAAGATGAATTCCCTCTGTGACCAGGATGTGATTGCGGCGCTGTACGGCGCTGCGGCGGCGGGGGTGAAGATAGACCTGATCGTGCGGGGCATCTGCTGTCTGAAGACTGGCATCAAGGGGGTCAGCGAGAATATCACGGTGCGCTCCATCGTGGGGAATTTCCTGGAGCACGGCAGAATATTTTATTTTGAGAACGACCAGAACTATGAAATCTACTGCGGCAGCGCGGACTGGATGCCCAGGAACCTGGAGCGCCGGGTGGAGATCCTGTTCCCGGTGGACCGGCCGGAGCTGAAGGAGAGGCTGCTCCACATCCTGCAGAGCCAGCTGGCCGACAATATCAAGGCATCCGTGCTGAAGCCCGATGGCACCTACACAAGGGCCAGCAAGAGGGGCCGGCAGGCGTACTGCTCCCAGGAGGTTTTCTGTGAGGAGGCCATGGCCGAGGCGAAACGGATGTACAGAGAGGAAGAGCAGATGACCAGGACATTCATACCGGAGACCGGTCATGGAGAATAATGGGAAGGGTTTTGCATGCCCCGGAGCGGGCGGATAGGAGTTATCATGAGAATCATACTGGCATCGGCTTCACCCCGCAGGAGAGAACTGCTTTCGCAGATCGGGCTGGACTTTGAGGTGATAGTCAGCGAGGTGGAGGAAAAAGTGGGCGCCATGCTGCCGGAGCAGGTGGTGGAGGAGCTGTCGGCCCGGAAGGCGGAGGCTGTGCTTGGGGCCATTGGGGACAGCGCGGAGGACGTGCTGGTGATCGGCGCAGATACGGTGGTGGCGCTGGACGGGCAGATTCTGGGAAAGCCTGGCAGCCCTCAGGAGGCCGCGGAGATGCTGCGGCGGCTGTCGGGGAGAAACCACGGCGTGTATACCGGCGTGGCGCTTCTGTACCGTCCCGGCAGCGCGGGCTCCCGGGATGTCCCGGGGCCGTCCGTGTCCACAGAGGGTTCCGTGGACAGCGGCGCCCTGCAGCGCAAGATTTTCCACGAGAGGACGGATGTGGCGTTCTTCTCCCTGGCGGAGGAGGAGATTGCCTTTTATGTGGCCACCGGCGACTGTATGGACAAGGCGGGGGCTTATGGCATCCAGGGAATGTTTGCCAGATACGTGAAGGGCATCACGGGAGATTACAATAATGTAGTAGGGCTGCCGGTGGGCAGGCTTTACCAGGAGGCAAAGGAATGGCTGAGATGATGAAAAAGGCAGTGATTTTTGATTTAGACGGGACGCTTTCCGACTCTATCCACAGCATAAAATACAGCGGCGACAGGACGATGGAGAGATTCGGATACGGTCCCTTTTCCGAGGAACAGTATAAGTATTTCGTGGGGGACGGCGCGGCGAATCTGGTCAGGCGGGCGCTGAGCGCCGGAGGGGATACGGAGCTGATTCATTTCGAGGAGGCTTATGCCCTGTACAGAGAGATATTCCGGGAGAACTGCATGTACCGCGTGCGCCCCTATGACGGCATACCGGAGCTGCTGGCCGCCCTGAAGGCCCAGCATGTGAAGATAGCAGTTCTGTCCAACAAGCCCCACGCGGAGACGGTCAATGTCATAGAGACGCTGTTCGGCGCGGGATATTTCGACGTGATAGAAGGCCAGAGGGAAGGCATGGCAATCAAGCCCAGCCCGGAGGGCGTGTTCCGGATTCTGGGGCAGATAGGCCTGGGGGCGGAGGATCTGCTCTATCTGGGGGACACTGCCACGGACATGAAGACAGGGAAAGGCGCGGGAGCCTTTACCGTAGGCGCTCTCTGGGGGTTCCGGGACAGGGCGGAGCTGGAGGAGGGCGGGGCGGATGCCGTCATTGAGTACCCGCTGGAGCTGCTCCGGTTCACTTAAAGAGTCCCGTATGTCGAAAACTTATACAAAACAGAGAATTTCAGGGCGTATTTTTGGTAATATTTTGGAAAAATCATAGGAATTATAGAAAATATTGACAGAGACACCCGATCGTATTATCATGTGGATAAGATCTTCATTAATTCATAGGAGGGAAAAAAATGCAGCAATTTGACGATGACGTATTGGAGTGCTTTTTGGAAAACCAGCTACAGCTCTTCCCCGAAAAGGTGGCAGGGACGCTGGAGGAGGCGGAAGATTTTCTGGAAGACTGCATGGCTGTGGTAGTCGATTCCGTCGAAGAAGTGATCGAGTACTTCGAGGAGGAAGGCATTGATACGGAAGGCGTCATGGACGAGGAGATTCTGGACGCGGACGAAGTGTTCGACATCGGCGATGGCAGATATCTGATAGTGGAAGGCTGAAGAGCGTAGATTGGGGACGAAAAGGGGCTGTCTTTAGGGGACAGCCTCTTTTTTGTCTTTCTCTCTCCGAATCCGTTTCAGATCCTCCAGCAGGCAGGCGGGGACGTACAGGCCCCCATAGCCTGTGCCCAGATCCAGCCCTGGCTTGTTGGCGCCGTGGAAATCGCTGCCGCCGCTGACCGCCAGCCCGTATTTTTTCGCCAGCCCCCGCATCCGGCGCTCGTCGGCGGCAGTGTAGGTGCTGTAGACCGCCTCCAGACCGATCAGCCCGGCCTCCTTCAGACAGGCGGTGAGGACGTCCAGCTCCCCGTCGCTCATGTTGTAGAGCACGGGATGGGCCAGGATGGGGATGCCCCCGGCGGACAGGACCAGCTTCACCGCGTCCACGGGGGTCACCTTTTCCCGGGGGAGGAAACAGGGGCAGCCATCGCCGATATAGCGGTCGAAGGCCTCGGACATGTTCTTCACATAGCCCTGCTCCAGCATGTATCTGGCATAGTGGGCCCTGGTGATGACCGCGTCCGGGAACATGGCCGTCAACTCCTCATAGGTGACAGGCATCCCGGCCTCTGTCAGGAGGCGGCACATCTTCCGGTTCCTGGTGGTGCGGGAGTCCACGAAGTCCCGTAGCTTTTGGACAAAGGCGGGATTGCGGTAATCGATGTACAGGCCCAGGACATGCACGTCCTGTCCCCGGTATTCCGTGGAGAACTCGATGCCCGGGATGACCTCGGGGACAAGCCCCCGGTCGGCATATCCCTCTGCGGGGCCCTTTATGTCCTGTGGAGGCCGGCTGGGGGACATGGCTCCAAAAGCCCCGTCCGTATCCGCCGTTCCTGCGACGGCCTGTCTGTCCTTTGCACAGGGGGAGCCATCCGCGCCCCGGCCCTTCCCTGCCGCAGCCCCGGGGGAATGCTCCGCCTGGGCTGCGGCGATGCTGTCCGCCTGCCCGGCCGCCAGGCGCTCCGCGTATTGAAGCGCCTCGTCCAGCCCGTCAATGGTATCGTGGTCCGTGAGGGCGAAGGCCGCCAGCCCTTTTTCACGGGCGTAATCCACCAGCTGTGCGGGGGAGAAGCTTCCATCGGAACGGTTGGAATGTACGTGTAAGTCTACTGCAAGCATGGGATTCCACTGCCTTTCTGCCTGATGGGCCATGCGCACCCTGGATCTCGCCGGGGCGGCGCGTGAACTTAATTATCGCCCTCTTCCTTCTGGGCGGTGAAGACTGTGCGCTTCCTGGCCATCTCATCGTTGGCCAGATACTCGTCGTAGGTAGTGATCTTGTCGATCATATGTCCGTCGGGCAGCAGCTCAATGATGCGGTTGGCCGTGGTCTGGACGAACTGATGGTCATGGCAGGAGAACAGGGCCACCCCGGGGAACTTGATCAGGCCGTTGTTCAGGGAGGTGATGGACTCCATGTCCAGATGGTTGGTGGGCTCGTCCAGCACCAGGCAGTTGGCCCCGCTGATCATCATCTTGGACAGCAGACAGCGCACCTTCTCGCCGCCGGAGAGCACCTTCACCTTTTTCACCCCGTCCTCCCCTGCGAAGAGCATCCGGCCCAGGAAGCCCCGCACATAGGTCACGTCCTTCACGGGAGAGTAGCCCGTGAGCCATTCCGCGATGGTCAGGTCGTTGTCGAATTCCGCTGTGCTGTCCTTGGGGAAATAGGCCTGGGAGGTGGTCACGCCCCATTTATAATGCCCCTCGTCCGGCTCCAGCTCGCCCATGAGGATCTGGAACAGGGTGGTCTTGGCCAGCTCCTGGCCGCCTACGAAGGCAATCTTGTCGTCATGCCCTGCCACGAAGGAGATGTCGTCCAGCACCTTTTCCCCGTTGACGGTCTTGGACAGATGCTCCACCGTGAGCACCTCGTTGCCGATCTCCCTGTCGGGGCGGAAGTCGATATAGGGGTATTTGCGGCTGGAGGGCCTGATATCGTCCAGCTCGATCTTCTCCAGGGCGCGCTTTCTGGAGGTAGCCTGCTTGGACTTGGAGGCGTTGGCGGAGAAGCGGGAGATGAATTCCTGCAGCTCCTTGATCTTCTCCTCCTTCTTCTTGTTGGCCTCCTTCATCTGGCGCACCAGCAGCTGGCTGGACTCGTACCAGAAGTCGTAGTTGCCGGCGTAGAGCTGTATCTTGTTGTAGTCGATGTCTGCGGTGTGGGTGCACACCTTGTTCAGGAAATACCGGTCATGGGACACCACGATGACCGTATTCTCGAAGTCGATCAGGAAGTCCTCCAGCCAGGCGATGGCGTCCAGGTCCAGGTGGTTGGTGGGCTCGTCCAGGAGCAGGATGTCCGGATTGCCGAACAGGGCCTTGGCCAGCAGCACCTTCACCTTCAGGCTGCCGTCCAGATCCTTCATGGTGGTGTAGTGGAAATCCGTGTCTATCCCCAGGCCGTTGAGCAGCATGGCGGCATTGGACTCCGCCTCCCAGCCGTCCATCTCCGCGAACTCCGCCTCCAGGTCGCTGACCCGGATGCCGTCCTCATCGGAGAAATCCTCCTTGGCATAGATGGCATCCTTCTCCTTCATGATCTCATACAGGCGGGCGTTGCCCATGATGACCGTATCCATGACGGAATAATCGTCGTATTTGAAGTGGTCCTGCTCCAGCACGGAGAGGCGCTGGCCGGGGGTGATGACGATGGTTCCGCTGGTGGTCTCCAGGTCGCCGGAGAGAATCCGCAGGAAAGTGGACTTCCCCGCGCCGTTGGCGCCGATGACGCCGTAGCAGTTGCCCTCCGTAAATTTGATGTTCACATCCTCGAATAATGCTTTTTTGCCGATCCGCAAGGTTACATTGTTTACACTGATCATTTTAAATCCTCATTTCCTGAAATTAGCTTCTTATTTTAAAAGAACGCAGGTTTTTCTTACCCTTATCATTATACACAAAACGCCTGATTAATCAAGGGAAATCGACAGCACGGCAAGCTTGATATTCACTTGTCCGTCAGAAGATGTCCGTTTGTGCAAGTTGCCGCAGGCGGAATAGGGCAGATGGACAGATTGCACGAAATTACCGGATATGTCCAAATTAGGCATATTTTGGCTTGCTATTCCATTGACGAATTGTTAAAATAAAAAAAGACAGACTAGCTTTATGATTTTTTGTCAGGAGACAGCCAGATTTTTTTGACTGTCTAAAACCAATTAAGAAAGGGAGAGATTGCGATGAGAAAATGGGTGTACTTGTTCACGGAAGGCAATGCCGACATGCGTGAGCTTCTGGGCGGCAAGGGCGCGAACCTGGCCGAGATGACAGGGCTGGGCCTTCCGGTGCCGCAGGGCTTTACGATTACCACGGAGGCCTGTACACAATATTACGAGGACGGAAGAGAAATCAACGATGAGATTCAGGGCCAGATCAATGAATACATCGTCAAGATGGAGGAGATTACCGGCAAAAAGTTCGGCGACAAGGAGAATCCCCTGCTGGTGTCCGTCCGTTCCGGCGCAAGGGCTTCCATGCCCGGCATGATGGATACCATCCTGAACCTGGGCCTGAACGAGGACGTTGTGAACGTCATCGCCGAGAAATCCGGCAATCCCCGCTGGGCATGGGACTGCTACAGAAGGTTCATCCAGATGTACTCCGATGTGGTCATGGAGGTGGGCAAGAAGTACTTCGAGCAGCTCATCGACGCCATGAAGGAGAAGAAGGGCGTGAAGCAGGATGTAGAGCTCACCGCTGACGACCTGAAGGAGCTGGCGGGACAGTTCAAGGCCGAGTACAAGGGTAAAATCGGCAGCGCTTTCCCGGACGATCCTAAAGAGCAGCTCATGGGCGCTATTAAGGCCGTGTTCCGTTCCTGGGACAACCCCCGCGCCAATGTATACCGCCGCGACAACGACATCCCTTATTCCTGGGGCACTGCCGTAAACGTGCAGTCCATGGCCTTCGGAAACATGGGCGATGACTGCGGCACCGGCGTTGCGTTCACCCGCGATCCGGCTACCGGCGAGAAGGGCCTGTTCGGCGAGTTCCTGACCAACGCACAAGGCGAGGACGTGGTGGCAGGCGTCCGCACCCCTATGAAGATTACCGAGATGGCGGACAAGTTCCCCGAGGCTTTTGAGCAGTTCAAGGATGTCTGCAAGACCCTGGAGAACCATTACAGGGATATGCAGGACATGGAGTTCACCGTGGAGCACGGCAAGCTGTACATGCTCCAGACCAGGAACGGCAAGAGGACGGCCCAGGCTGCCCTGAAGATTGCCTGCGACCTGGTGGACGAGGGCATGC
>NZ_CAPDXS010000152.1:0-12353 GCF_948601915.1 uncultured Acetatifactor sp.
CAGTGGTGTCTCCGGGAAAGGACTTGGCTGGCGGTCTGCAGTCGGATTACACTGCAAATTTAACCGGTGTGCAGTATAATTCATTGCGTGCGCCTGCGAAAAAAGTCGTATCCCGGAAGAATTTCGGGGGATTGCGGGAGCCGCTTATCACGGCGCTGTGCGGGTGCCGCCACAAAGGAGATGCAATACTTGAAAGATACCATAATTTCCCTAAAAGACATCACCGTCTCCTACGACGGGGAGCAGGTGCTGGGTGGCTTCAACCTGGAGATACATGACGGGGAGTTCGTCACCCTCCTGGGCCCTTCGGGCTGCGGCAAGACCACGGTCCTGCGCACCATCGCCGGGTTCATCCGGCCGGACGCGGGGGATGTGTTTTTTAACGATAAAAATATCACGGACCTGCCGCCCCACAAGCGGGAGGTGAACACGATTTTCCAGAAATACGCCCTGTTCCCCCATCTGAACGTGTACGAGAACATCGCCTTCGGCATGCGCCTCAAGGGCCGGGGCGAAAAGGAGATCAAGGGCACGGTACAGGAGATGCTGGCCATGGTGAACCTGACGGGCTATGCCCACAGAGGCGTAGGCCAGCTTTCCGGCGGGCAGCAGCAGCGGGTGGCCATCGCCCGGGCCCTGGCCAACGAGCCGAAGGTCCTGCTGCTGGACGAGCCCCTGGGGGCCCTGGACCTGAAGCTGCGCAAGGACATGCAGGCCGAGCTGAAGAAGATACAGCAATGCACAGGCATCACCTTCGTGTTCGTCACCCACGACCAGGAGGAGGCCCTGTCCATGTCCGACACTGTCGTAGTCATGGACGGGGGCGTGATCCAGCAGATCGGCTCTCCCACGGATATCTACAATGAGCCGGAGAACGCCTTTGTGGCGGACTTCATCGGAGAGTCCAATATCCTGGACGGGGTCATGCTGGAGGACTATTCCGTGAGGGTCGCGGGGCACAGCTTCCGCTGCCTGGACAGCGGCTTCGGCAGGAACACCCCCGTGGACGTGGTGATCCGGCCGGAAGACATCAAGGTAGTAGAAGCGGATGCCACCCGGATCGTAGGGGACGTGACGGCGGTGACCTTCAAGGGCGTGCACTATGAGATGATCGTGGACGTGGCGGGCTTCAAGTGGATGATACAGTCCACGGAGTGCCGCCAGGTGGGGGACCACATTGGCCTGGCCCTGACCCCCAATGATATCCACGTCATGCAGAAGTCCGAATACTCCGGGGTGTTCGGGGACTACAGCACCTTCAGCGATGAGATGGAGGAGGACAGGACCGCCTCGGAGGAAGCGAACATCCGGGAGGAGGGAGACGCCGATGAAATCTGATTCCAAGCTCCTCTCTGCGCCCTACACGGTCTGGATGACGATCTTTATCGTGGTGCCCATGCTGCTGGTGGGATATTTTGCCTTTACGGACAAAGCGGGCCGCTTTACCATGGAGAACATCTTAAGCGTGGGCCAGTATTCCAACGTATTCCTGCGCTCCATCTGGCTGGGGGCCCTGGCCACCGCCATCTCCCTGGGGCTGGGGTATCCTTTTGCCATGATCATCGCCAGGATGGGCGCCAGGCGGCAGAATGTCATGGTGATGCTGGTGATGCTGCCCATGTGGATGAATTTCCTGCTGCGCACCTATGCCTGGATGACGCTGCTGGAAGACAATGGCCTGATCAATAACGCCCTGGCCGCCGTGGGGCTGCCCCGGGTGCACATGATCAATACCGCGGGGGCGGTGGTCCTGGGGATGGTCTACAACTATATTCCCTACATGATCCTGCCGCTGTACTCCGTGCTGACCAAAATCGACCGGAGCGTGATCGAGGCGGCCCAGGATCTGGGGGCAAACAGCGTCCAGGTGTTCTTGAAGGTAGTGGTGCCCCTGAGCATGCCCGGGGTGATCTCCGGCGTGACCATGGTGTTCGTGCCCGCGGTGAGCACCTTCATCATCTCCAAGATGCTGGGCGGGGGCGGCAACCTGCTGATCGGCGACCTGATCGACATGCAGTTTCTGGGCAGCGCGTACAATCCCAACCTGGGCTCCGCCGTGTCTCTGGTGCTGATGGTGATCATCCTGATCTGCATGGGCATCATGAACCAGTTCGATGACGGGGAAGCGAATGAAGCCGTCCAACTGGGAAATGTGAATCATTAAGCTTGGAACAGGGAGGTATCTTATAGTGAAAAAAGCGGGAGGACGAATTTATACCTTTCTCATTTTCCTCTTTTTATACGCGCCGATCCTGGTGCTCATCGTGTTCTCCTTCAACGACACGGAGACCGGGAGCCGGGCGGTGTGGGGCGGATTCTCCCTGCGCTGGTACAGGAAGCTGTTTGAGGACAGGCTTATCCTGGAGGCCCTGCGCAATACCCTGCTGATCGCCGTGGTGGCGGCGGTGGTGTCCACCGCGCTGGGCACCGCGGCCGCCATCGGGATCAATGGCATGAAGCGTCTGCCCAGGCGTATCATGATGAACATCACAAACTTCCCCATGGTGAATCCGGAGATCGTCACGGGGGTGTCGCTGATGCTGCTGTTCGTGTCCGCGGTGCGGCTGCTGGGCGGGCGCAGCCTGGGGATGGGTTCGCTGATCGCGGCCCATATCACCTTCTGCCTGCCCTATGTGATCCTGTCCGTGCTGCCCAAGCTGCGCCAGATGGATCCGAACCTCTATGAGGCGGCCCAGGACCTGGGCTGCCCTCCGGTGAAGGCCTTCTTCAAGGTGGTGCTGCCGGAGATCATGCCCGGGGTGGTCACGGGGATGATCATGGCGTTCACCCTTTCCATCGACGACTTCGTGATAAGCTATTTCACCAGCGGCACCACCCAGACCCTGCCCATCTACATCTATTCCATGACCCGCAAGCGCATCAGCCCGGAGATCAATGCCCTGTCCACCGTGCTGTTCGCGGCGGTGATGGCGCTGCTGGTCGTCGTGAATGTACGCAATCTGAAGGAACAGGGCGGCGAACCCGAAAAGGAGGTGTGAGGCGGCATGGATGAAGGGAGAGAAGGGTACGGGAGGGATCCGCGCCCCGGGGGGAACGGTTTCCTGGGGAGAAGGCGTGCAGGCCGGCCGAAGCTGCCAGGGAGGCTCGGCGCGGCTTTTCTGATAGCCGCGGCGCTGCTTTCTGCCCTTATGCCGGCACAGCCCGCCAGGGCGGCGGAGGGGACGGACCAGGGCGTCACCATAAACGTGTACAACTGGGGGGAGTACATCGCCAACGGCACCGACGGCTCCCTGGACATAAACGCCGAATTCACCAGGCGCACAGGCATCCGCGTCAACTACACCACCTTCGACAGCAACGAATCCCTGTACTCCAAGCTGGTGGGCGGCGGCGCGGACTATGACGTCATCATCCCCTCGGATTATATGGTGTCCAGGCTCATTCACGAAAACATGCTGGCGGAGCTGGACTTCTCCAACATCCCCAACTTCCGGTATATCGACGAGAGCTTCCGGGATCCGGACTACGATCCGGAGGGGCGCTATTCCGTGCCCTATACCTGGGGCGTGGTGGGCCTGTTCTACAACACGGACTATATCGAAGAGGAGATTACAAGCTGGTCTTCCCTCTGGGACGACCGCTACGCGGGCAAGATACTGATGTTCGACAATCCCAGGGATTCCTTCGCCATCGCCCAGCTCCTGCTGGGGCAGTCCCTGAACACCACCGAGGAAAGCGACTGGCTGGAGGCCGCGGCCCTCTTAAAGCAGCAGAAGCCCATGGTGCAGGCCTATGTCATGGACCGCATCTTCGACAAGATGGAGAGCGAGGAGGCCTGGATAGCCCCCTATTATTCCGGGGACGCGGCCATCCTGGTGGACAACAGCGACAACATCCGCTTCGTGGTGCCAAGAGAGGGCACGAACTATTTCGTGGACGCCATGTGCATCCCCGCCACCTCCGGCCACAAGGCCGAGGCGGAGGCCTATATCAATTTCCTCTGCGACCCTGAGATCGCCGGGGCCAACATGGACTACGTGGGCTATTCCACCCCGGAGACCGCGGCCAAGGCCTATATGGATCCGGAGATCGTGGAGAGCCCCGTCCACTATCCGGACGGTGAGACCCTGGCCCGCACCCAGGTCTTCGTCAACCTGCCGGAGGAGACCAGCAGGCTGATCGACAGGCTCTGGGCCGAGGCGAAAATGGGCGGCCCCGGCGAGTCCGCGGTGCTGGTGGCGATCATCCTGGGGTTCCTGGCAGTGTACATCGCCATATTGGTGTACAAACGGCGCAAGCGGAAGCGGGAGCTGGCGTAGGAAATCGGGGAATGGGAGGAGCCTGTCCGGGCTCCTTTTTCCGTGTCCGGGCATAATGCCTCCAAAAAGGAGAAAAATGTACGGGAAATTGCCACAAGATGATATTGAAAACCACCAATGGGAATGATAGAATAAGGAAGGCGAAGGATTCGGAAAATCGTTCGGGAGGATCGCCGGGAGAACCTCTGAGATTGAAATCCTGCCTGACCGGCAACCTGGCCCAATGGGTGCGGGAGAGGGACGGGGCGTGTTCATGCCGCAGGGCGGTGGAATGGAGAGCTGTTATGAAATTGAAGGACTGGGACGATAGGGAGGAAAAGGAACTGGGGCAGGAACCGGAGAGCCGGGGGACGCAGGATGCGGATTTTGAGGACCGGGAGCCGGAGGAAGCGCTGCCGCCCCTGCAGCCATGGGCGAAAGCGGCGATCTTTATGGGCCTGACGGTGCTGGCCGCTGTCATATGCGCCGTTTTGTGGCATGTCACCCATCCGGACAAGCCAGAGGGAGGGGACAGGGGGAGCCTGGCGGAGGCCAGCCAGCCGGAGTCCGACGACTCGGGGCAGTCCCCGGAAGCGGAAGGGAACCCGGCACAGGGAGAAGGGGCAGGCGAGGAGCCAGAACCGGACTTTGCCGGGGCCGCGGATTCGGAGACGCCCGCGGAGCCTGAAAGCGAACCGGCGGAAAGCGGCGCGGCATCATCCGCCCCGGGGGCCTCTGCGCCTCCGGATGCCTCCGAAGGCCCGGAGGATCGGCCCGAATCCCCCCAGCCTACGGCTGAGCCCCAACCGACGGCACAGCCCACGCCTGAGCCCGCGTCCCGGCCCCAGGCGGGGAACCCGGAGGCCGGGGCGGATGACATACGCATGACATTCATGGTCGTGCAGGAGTCCGTGACCCCCAAGGACGCGGTGAACCTGCGCACCATGCCCACTACCACGGATGACAGGAACATCGTGGTAAAGATTCGAAATGGCGAAGCCCTGTCCAGGACCGGCATCAACAATGACACAGGATGGTCGCGCATCGACTACAATGGCCAGACACTGTACGCGGTGAGCCAGTATCTGACCACTGATCTGAACTATAAGACGCCGGTGGCGCCCACTGACCCCAACCGGGTCACCACGGCAGACGGAACGGAGGTCATTTTCGAAAACTGCGACGACTGGATCACGCCCAAGGAGTATGTGAATCTGCGGACGGAGCCCAGCACCCTTCAGGAGAACGCCACGGTGAGCTGCCAGCTGAACTACGGGGAGAAGGCCCACCGCACAGGCTTCAGCGCGGACTTTGGGTGGTCCCGGGTGGAGTACGGCGGGCAGATTCTCTACGTGGTCACCAGCTTCGTCTACACGGTGCCGGCGGAGTGACATTTGCCTGTCTTCAGGGGTTGAAGATGTTCAGCTCGCAGTTGAAGATTTTGTCCGTCACCACGGCGATGGAGCCGATTAGGGGCGCCTGGCCGCCGAAAGAGGACTTCACGATCTCGATGGTATGCCCTGTGTTGGACTGGGGGCCGCTGTTGAGCTTGGTGGTCAGGGCGTCCTCCACCACAGTGGTCTCCACGGGGGAATCGTATCCCACGATGATATGGCTCACGTCCAGCAGGTGGATGGCATTGCGCACCGCGTAGGCCAGGTAGCCGCAGAACTCGTCCAGCGCTGCCATGGCCAGGAAGTCCATGGCGGAGGCGGCGGTGATGATGTCGCTCCAGGTGTAGGATTCCTGCTCCTTGGACAGCAATGTAGGGCCTTTGTAGATATTGCGCATCTCCTGGATATGCCGGTTCATATTGTCGATATTGGCGTAGAGCTCCAGGCAGCCGCGGTTGCCGCAGTTGCAGGAAGGTCCGGCGAAATTGATGGAGGTGTGGCCCAGCTCGCCGCTCTGTCCGAAATCCCCGTCGTAGATGTTCCCCTGGAAGATATACCCGGCGCCTATGCCATTCATGATATGCAGATAGAGCAGATTGTCCGAATGGGTATGGGAGCCGTAGATTTTTTCCGCCAGCGCGCCGGCGCTGCTGTCGTGGATGATGTAGGCGGGCAGCCCTGTGCGCTGTTGGATGATTTCAGGCAGGGGGAGGTTCTTGATGCCCCAGAAATCCACCGGCGTGGTCAGCTTCTGGGCCTTGGTGTCCACAGGGCCCAGAGAGGAGATGCCTATGGCCACGATCCGCCGGGACTGGCCCTTGCGGAGCTGTTCGTAGAGCTGCACCAGCGTGTCGATCAGGGTGTCCTGATTCAGGGAATCGTACCTGCAGTCCTTCTGGGCGATGATCCGTCCCTTCAGGTCGGCCAGGATGCCGCTGAGCAGATTCCTTTTGATCAGCATCCCCATGATCAGCGGGGAATTGGGGGACAGATCCAGGATGATCGGCTTCCTGCCGAGGGAGGCGTCCGCCTCGGTGGAGGTATAGGTGTACTCCTTGATGATGTCGCTGGCGATCAGGTCGGATACGATATTGCCAAGGGTGGTCTTTGTCAGATGCATGCTTCTGGCCAGGTTTGCCCGGGAGACGGACTGTCCCGTGCTGATGAGGCGCAGGGCCAATGCGCGATTCTTTTCTTTTACATTCGTGAGGTTGGTTCCGTGCAATGTCGGCATAGATTTTCGTCCTTTCTCTGGCGGAGACAAGCGGGTCATCCCCCTTTTCTTACTATTATACATGATTTGTAATGAAAATCAATAAAAAGAGACAAGAAAGTAAAACGGCATTACTAAAAATCGGGCTGAACACGGGATATGGCCCTTCCGGGATGGCCGGAATCTTTAGAAAGATTTTATAAAATAAAAAGCCCTTAATGTTAGTAAACAGTATTGATTTAGTGGAAGAAAAATGGTATTATTTTTCTTGAAAAGCACTGAATAAAGGGTACCGGAAAACCATACACCATAAAAATGGCGGGAAGGGGAATCGATATGAAGTTTAGCATAGGGATAGACATCGGCGGGACCAAAAGTGCTGTTCTACTGGGGAATCCGCAGGGGAAGGAGGGCCCGGAGAAGTTCATACTGCGAAGGGAAGCCTTTGAGACGAAGAAAGCAGGAGGCCCGATGGGGGCGATTCAGAAGATGGAGGAGACGATCCATCGGATATTGCAGGAGAAGGGGCTCTCCACGGAGGACATCATAGGGATAGGCGTCAGCTGCGGCGGGCCGCTGGACAGCAGGCGGGGGGTCATCATGAACCCGCCCAATCTGCCGGGCTGGGACAATATACCGATCAAGCAGATACTGGAGAAGGAGTTCGGTCTGCCCGTGGCGCTGGAGAACGACGCCAATGCCTGCGCGGTGGCGGAATGGAAGTACGGCGCGGGCAGAGGGTATGACAATGTCATCTTCCTGACCTTCGGGACAGGTTTGGGAGCCGGGTTGATCCTGGACGGGAAGCTCTACCGGGGCAGCAGCGACATGGCAGGAGAAGTGGGCCATGTGAGGATGGAGAGATGGGGGCCGGTGGGCTACGGGAAGATGGGCTCCTTCGAGGGATTCTGCAGCGGCGCGGGGATCAGCCAGATGGCCAGGATGAAGGTGCTGGAGAGGATCGAGAACGGCATGAGCCAGGATCTGTGCCAGGGCATGGAGGATCTGGATCAGCTCAACGCAAAGGACATAGCCATCGCCGCGGACAGGGGGGACGAGCTGGCCATAGAGATCTACCGCCTCTGCGGCGAGCAGCTTGGCAGGGGGCTGGCCATGCTGGTGGATATCCTGAACCCGGAGATCATCATCATCGGCAGCATCTTCCAGAGGTGCAGGCATCTGCTCTGGCCCTACGCGGAGCGGGTGATGAAGCGGGAGGCGCTGGAGGCGTCCGCGGCGGCCTGCGTGGTGGTGCCCGCCCAGCTGGGGGAGAACATAGGCGATTACGCCGCGCTGGTGCTGGCGGAATATAATTTCGGAGAAAAGGAAGTGGCAGGGAATGGATGAGGTTGAGGGAATCTGGCAGGGGCTTGCGGAGCGCTATCCCGTCCTGGAGGGATGCCGGGAAGACATCATGGAGGCCTATCATGAGATGCGGGAAAGCTTTGCCCGGGGCGGGAAGCTCCTGATATGCGGCAACGGCGGCAGCAGTGCGGACGCCCAGCATATCGTGGGGGAGCTGATGAAGGAACTCAGGCTGCACAGGGCGGTGCCGGAGGAGTTCGCGGCGGCCTGCCGGAGGCTCTATCCCGGCCAGGGGCTGGAGGAAAAGCTGCAGGGAGCGCTCCCGGCCATTGCCATCGGGGTGAACCCGGCGTTTTCCTCCGCCTATGCCAATGACGTGGCCCCGGAGATGGCCTATGCCCAGGAGGTCTTGGGCTACGGCAGGCCGGGGGACGTGCTGCTGGGGCTGAGCACCTCGGGGAATTCCGGGAACGTGATAAACGCGGTGAAGACGGCCAGGGCCGCGGGGCTGCGCTGCATCGGTCTGGGCGGCCTTGGCGGCGGCATGCTGCGGGAGCTGTGCGATGTGTATGTGGCGCTGCCGGAGAGCGAGACCTACCTGGTGCAGGAGCTGACCCTGCCTGTGTACCACGCCTGGTGCCGCATGCTGGAATGGGCCTTCTGGGGTGGGAAGGCATAATTAGTCAACTGATATTACTAATTAAGATTTTTGAAGAAAAAGCAACTGACAGGGAATGTGGCAAAGCTTTCTTTACATATATTGGAGCAAGACGACGAATTAGCCATGTGGGATCTGCGGAGGGACACAGCCGCCGGGGATTTCTGCATGGCTAATTGCGAAAGGAAGCCAGACAGATGAAGACGATTTATGTAAAGGATGTGGTACAAAAGCTGCTGCTGACCGAGCGGATCAAGTGGAAAAAGGTGGTTCCTGCCATGGCCCTGTTCGCGGCCATGTTCTTCCTGGGCAGGGAGGTGGCGGAGATCCGCGCCCAGGCCAGACAGACCTCGGGGAGCCTGCTCACAGAGACCGAGGACTGGGGCCTGGGATTCGGCGGGGCGGGGCAGAAGCCCACAGGCAATGCCACTGCGGCGGAGCTTGCGGAGTACGATGCCTACTTTTGCGGGCCGGGGGAGGAGAAGGCGATCTATCTGACCTTTGACTGCGGCTACGAGAACGGGAACACGGAACCCATCCTGGACGCCCTGAAGAAGCACAATGCCCCGGCCACCTTCTTCGTGGTAGGGCATTTCCTGGAGTCCGCCCCGGAGATTGCGAAGCGCATGGTGGAAGACGGGCACACCGTGGGCAACCATACATATCACCATCCGGACATGTCCAGGATATCGGATAAGGCATCCTTCCAGAAGGAGATGGACGATGTGGCTGCCCTGTTCAAGGAGGTCACGGGCGGGGAACTGGCCATGTACTACAGGCCGCCCCAGGGGAAGTACAGCAAGGAGAACCTGCAGATGGCAAAGGAGATGGGATATTCCACCTTCTTCTGGAGCCTGGCCTATGTGGACTGGAACCAGGATGCCCAGCCCAGCCACGAGGAGGCTTTCTCCAAGCTGACAGGGCGCATCCATCCCGGGGCGATTGTACTGCTGCACAGCACCTCGAAGACAAACGGGGAGATCATGGATGAGCTGCTGACGAAATGGGAGGAGATGGGGTATACCTTCAGGCCGCTGGCGGATTTGGCGGCAGGGCAGGGCGGCCAGGACGGGAACCGGGCGGAGGACGGCGGAAATGCTGGAAATGCAGGAGATGGGGGAAATGCTGGAGATGCTGGAAATGCCGGAAATGCAGGAGACGGCGGAAATGCCGGGAAAAGGCGCTGACGACAGGGGAGCGGGCGCAAAAATAACACCGGCTGTCGCGTGTTCTACGGGATTCTCTCTATGGTTGCACCTAGACACCGACAATACGGCCAAAGCCGCACTCTTCCCAGAACCGATGTTGACGTTATTATAATATAAAATCCGGGGGATGACAAGGCTTTTTGCGCCAGCATGCTCTTTGCACATACTCTCTGTGGCCGTCAGGCGTCCCTGGCACACTTTCCGGAGGGCCGCAATTGCGCCACAGGCTTGACTTGTCCGGGGACCTATTCTATAATGGGAAGCGATAAAGAGGGAAACGTAAAGGAAGACATGGTTCGGGGCAAAGGAGGAAGTATGGAAAAGGAACTGGTAGCGGTCATTGACTTCGGCGGTCAATACAATCAACTGGTGGCCAGGCGAGTCAGGGAATGCAATGTGTACTGTGAGATTTATTCTTATAAAACGGATCTGGATAAAATCCTGGAGAGGAAACCCAGGGGCATCATCCTCACAGGCGGCCCCAGCAGCTGCTATGAGGAGGGGGCGGCCACCTGCTCTCCCGAACTGTTCGAGCAGGGGATTCCGGTACTGGGGCTGTGCTATGGGGCCCAGCTGATGACGCATGTGCTGGGCGGCCAGGTGGCCAGGGCGGCAGTCAGGGAGTATGGCAAGACAGAGGTGGACGTGGACACCACATCCCGGCTGTTCGCGGACGTGACGCCGCACACGGTGTGCTGGATGAGCCATTTCGACTATATCGCCCGCATGGCTCCAGGCTTCCGGGCTGTGGCGGCTACCGCCAACTGTCCCGTGGCCGCCGCGGAGTGGGAGGAGCGGGGGCTCTACGCCATCCAGTTCCACCCGGAGGTGCTCCACACCGCCCAGGGCTCCAGGATGCTGTACAATTTCGTGCGGAATATATGCGGCTGCGCCGGTGACTGGCGGATGGACTCCTTCGTGAAGGAGAACATCAAAGCCATACGTGAAAAGGTGGGCGGGGGCAAGGTGCTCTGCGCCCTGTCCGGCGGCGTGGACTCCTCTGTGGCGGCAGTGCTCCTGTCCAGGGCGGTGGGCAGCCAGCTCACCTGCGTGTTCGTGGACCACGGGCTGCTGCGCAAGGACGAGGGGGACCAGGTGGAGGCGGTCTTCGGGCCTCAGGGCGATTATGAGCTGAACTTCATCCGGGTCAATGCCCAGAAGCGGTTTTACGACAGGCTGGCCGGAGTCTCCGAGCCGGAGCAGAAGCGCAAGATCATCGGCGAGGAGTTCATCCGGGTCTTCGAGGAAGAGGCGAAGAAAATCGGGGCCGTGGACTTCCTGGTGCAGGGGACGATCTACCCGGACGTGGTGGAGAGCGGCCTGGGCGGGGAATCCGCAGTGATCAAGTCCCATCACAATGTGGGCGGCCTGCCCTCCTGCGTGGAGTTCAGAGAGATTGTTGAGCCGTTGAGAAACCTTTTTAAGGATGAGGTCAGGAAGGTGGGCCTGGAATTGGGCATCCCGGAGCAACTGGTGTTCCGGCAGCCCTTCCCCGGACCGGGGCTGGGGGTCCGCATCATGGGCGAGGTGACTGCCGGGAAGGTGGAGATGGTGCAGGACGCAGACGCGATTTTCCGTGAAGAGATCTCCAGGGCCGGACTGGACAGGGAGCTGAACCAGTATTTTGCCGCGCTGACGAACATGCGTTCTGTGGGCGTCATGGGGGATGAGAGGACATATGACTATGCCATCGCCCTGCGGGCGGTGAACACGGTGGATTTCATGACCGCGGAGGCGGCGGAGATTCCCTGGGAGGTGCTCAAGCGGGTGATGAGCAGGATCATCAATGAGGTGCGGGGGGTGAACAGGGTGCTTTATGACGTCAGTTCGAAACCGCCTGGAACCATAGAGTTCGAATAGTAAAAAAGTATATTATTTATTTTATATGGCAGGTAGTCTATGAGATTGCCTGCTATATTTGCAATTTATAATTTCATAAAAATTGAGGCAGTAAATTGTTGCCAATAGAAATGGGTATCTATTATAGTAAAATGCTTTACAAATGCTATAATATGGAATATACTAGTATTACAATTAAGAAAGAGGTGATGTAATGGCTCAAATTAGTTTGCGTATAGAGGATGATGTAAAAAAAATGGCAGAGCAGGCATGTGCCGATATTGGCATGTCTTTGTCTACGGCAATTAATATTTATCTCAAAAAACTTGGGCGTGAAAAGCGAATACCTTTTGAGGTGGCTGTAGATCCTTTTTATTCGCAGGAAAACATGACCAGGCTAAAAGAGTCGGTAGCACAGATGGAAGCTACAGGCGGCACAGTACATGAGGTAGATTTTGATGATTAAGTCATGGTCAG
>NZ_CAPDXS010000153.1:0-2388 GCF_948601915.1 uncultured Acetatifactor sp.
ATAAACTTTAAATTCCTTGATTTTTTAAGGAAAATCACTTGACATTATAGGGAGGAAGAAGCAGATGTCATTGGAGAAGAACATTGAAAGAATCGCGGACGCCCTGGAGGCGCTCGCAAGGACGACAGGGGCCCAGATGCCGCCTGAAAGGAAGGGGGCGGCGGTGCCGCAGACGGGCCAGCAGGCCCCCATACAGCCGGCACAACAGGGGAACTGGCAGGGCCAGCAGCCCGCGCCGGCCCAGATGCAGCAGCCACAGGGAAGCCAGGTGCCCGTATCCCTGCCCGCAGGCGCGGGGGCGCAGTGGCAGGGAGGCGGCATGGCGCAGCCGGGGAGCCTGCCTCCCCAGCAGCCCGCAGCCACAGGGGCGGTGCCGGTGACGGCATCGGCACAGCAATACACCTTCGACCAGCTGGCCGTGGCCACCGCGAACCTCGCGTCATCGGGCAAGGACGTGTTCACGATACTGGGGAGGTTCGGGGCCAGCATGCTGATGGACCTGCCCAAGGAGAGGTACGGCGAGTACGCGGCGGCGCTGAGAGAGGCAGGTGCGGTGGTCTGATGGGGAAGAAGACGGAAGAGAGGGAGCACGCGCTGCTGTCCGCATCCAGCGCGAAGAAGTGGCTGAACTGCACGCCGTCGGCCCGGCTGGAGGCTGCCGTCCCGGAGGAACGGAGCGGATATGCAGCGGAAGGGACCCTGGCGCACAGCGTCTGCGAGCTGAAGCTGGCGAAGCAGTTCACGGACAAGAACATGTCTGACAGGACATACAGATCCAGGATGGGGAAGCTGGCGAAGGATCCGCTCTACTCCAAGGAGATGGAGGGATTCGCAGATGCTTATGTGGACTACATCACCGGAATCGCCTACGGCTTTCCGAGCGCGCCATACGTGGCGGTGGAGAAGAGGGTGGACTACAGCTCCTGGGCACCGGAAGGGTTCGGCACCTGTGACTGCATACTGGTCCATGGGGACGCCATGCATGTATGCGACTTCAAATATGGGAAAGGCAAATCGGTGAACAGCTTCGAGAACCCGCAGCTGATGCTCTATGCCCTGGGGGCCTGGGACGCCTTCCGGATGATCTATCCGATCAGGACGGTGACGCTGCACATCATCCAGCCCCGCATCGACAACACCTCCTCCTGGGAAGTGCCGCTGGAGGCGCTGCTGCGCTGGGGGAAGGAGACGGTGAGGCCCCGGGCGCTGGAGGCCTTCAAGGGGGAGGGGGAGTGCGTGCAGGGGAAGTGGTGCGATGACTGCTTCTGCCGCCTGTCCGCCACCTGCAGGGCCAGGGCGGAGGCCAACATGGCCCTGATGGCGGAAGCGGAGAACCCGACGGGCACCGGGCTGCCCATGATGAAGCTGCCGCCCCAGCTGAGCAACGAAGAGGTCGGCAGCCTGCTGAAGAGGGCACAGTTCCTGAAAGCCTGGGTGAACAAGCTTGAGGCGTATGCCCAGGGCGAAATCCTGGCAGGCCGGGACGTGCCTGGGTGGAAGCTGGTGGAGGGGCGCAGCACCCGCGCCATCCAGGACATTGACGCAGCCTACGAGGCGCTGCACGAGGCCGGCTACCCGGAGGCGGCGCTGTACCGGATGCAGCCGCTCCCGCTTGGGGAACTGGAGAAGCTCCTGGAGAAAGGGCACAAGAAGATACTGGAAAAATTCATCGTCAAGCCGCCGGGGAAGCCGACACTGGTGCCGGAGGACGACAAGCGGCCCGCCATATCGCCCGCATCCATAGCGGAGGGAGCATTCGGCGGGGAGAACGCATATAAGGAGGGAAAGTGAACATGGCGATAACGACAGGGAAAGTAAGGGCGAGCTACGTGCACATATTCCAGCCTCGCACCCCAGAGAACGGAAGCGACCCGAAGTATTCCGTCACGCTGCTGATTCCGAAGACGGACACGGCCACAATCAACAGCATCTATGCGGAGATAGAGCGGGCTAAGCAGGACGGCGCACAGAAGGCGTTCAACGGCAGCATCCCGCCACAGTGCAGGACGCCCCTTTACGACGGGGACGGCTACCGCCAGTCGGGGGAGCCCTTCGGGGAGGAGTGCAGGGGGCATATGGTGATTACTGCCTCCGCAAAGCAGCAGCCGGTCATCGTCGGGCTGGACATGCAGGGCATCCTGAACCCGGCTGAGGTGTACAGCGGCTGCTACATCAGGGCGAACATCAACTTCTTCGCCTACAACAGCAACGGCAACAAAGGGATAGGCTGCGGGCTGAACGCTGTCCAGAAGATCGAGGATGGGGAGCCCCTTGGGAACCGTGTCAGCGCCGAGGAGGCCTTCGGCGGCGCGAGCGCTTATGCCGCAGGCGCTTACCAGCCGCCGCAGGGCGGTGGCCAGCCGGGCTATGGAGGGTACCAGCCGCCGC
>NZ_CAPDXS010000153.1:2488-12201 GCF_948601915.1 uncultured Acetatifactor sp.
GGAGGGTACCAGCCGCCGCAGGGCGGTGGCCAGCCGGGCTATGGAGGGTACCAGCTACCTACAGGGCAGATGACGGACCCGATAACAGGTAGGCCAATGGCACCAGGAGGGGTGATGGGGATATGAGGGCCCTGCACATAGACCTGGAGACGTACTCCAGTGTGGACATAAAGAAGGCGGGGCTGTATAGATACGTGCAGTCCCCGGACTTCCAGATACTGCTGTTCGCGTATTCCGTCGATGGGGGCGCGGTAAGCGTGATAGACTGCGCCTCAGGGGAATGGATTCCTGAGGACGTCATCCAGGCGCTGGGCGACCAGACCATCGAAAAAGTGGCCCATAACGCAGCCTTCGAGATATGCTGCCTGAACAAGTCCTTCCACAGCCCGGCATGCCAGTGGCACTGCACCATGGTGCACTCCCTATACTGCGGGTTCCCTGCATCATTGGATGCTGTGGGAAAGGCCATGGGCCTCCCGGAGGACAAGAGGAAGATGGGGGTGGGGAAGCAGCTGATCAGGTACTTCTGCACTCCCTGCACCCCTACTGCCAGGAATGGGGGGCGCACCCGGAACCTCCCGCACCATGACCGGGCGAAATGGCAGCTATTCAAGGACTACTGCCGGCAGGACGTGGCCACGGAGATGGAGATATACCGGAGGCTGGAAAGGTACCCCATCCCGGAGCAGGAGCGCCAGAACTGGATTCTGGACCAGCGCATCAACATGGCAGGGGTAAGGGTGGACACGGGGCTCATCGCAGGGGCCCTGGGCCTGTACGCCAGGATAAGCGGGGAGCTGTCGGGGCGGGCAAGGGAGCTCACGGGGCTGGAGAACCCGAACAGCGTGGCGCAGCTGAAGGGATGGGTGGAGGGGCACGCGGGGTTGGAGCTGGAAAGCCTGGACAAGGCCACGGTGGCAGAGATGCTGGCGGACAAGGAGGGGGACGGGCTGGTGAAGGAAGTGCTGAGGATCCGGAAAGAGCTTGGGAAGACGTCCGTGAAGAAATATGAGGCCATGAGGGCTTGCGTCTGTGATGACGGACGGATCCGCGGGCTCCTGCAGTTCTATGGCGCCAGCAGGACGGGCCGGTTCGCGGGCCGGCTCGTTCAGGTGCAGAACCTGCCGCGCAACTACATCGAGGGCCTGGACACGGCGCGGTGCCTGGTGAAGGCCGGATGCCTCGATGCCGTCAGGGCCGTGTACGGGGACGTACCGGACCTGCTCTCGCAGCTGATCCGGACGGCCTTCATACCAGGGGAGGGGTGCCGCTTCATCGTGGCGGACTTCTCCGCCATAGAGGCGCGCGTGCTGGCATGGCTGGCGGGAGAGGACTGGCGGCTGGACGTGTTCCGGACGCACGGGAGGATCTACGAGGCCTCCGCCAGCGCTATGTTCGGCGTCCCAATCGAGAGGATCGAGAAGGGCAGCCCTGAGTACGCGCTGAGGGGCAAAGGGAAAGTGGCGGAGCTGGCGCTTGGGTACCAGGGAGGGGCCCGGGCACTGGTCAGCATGGGGGCGCTGTCCATGGGGCTGACGGAAGAGGAGCTCCCAGACATCGTGAGGCGCTGGCGGAAGAGCAACCAAAGGATACAGGACTTCTGGTACACAGTGGAGAACAATGCCGTGGACACGGTGCAGCATGGGACGGTGCACGCCCTGCCGAAGGGCATCACCTTCCACCGGGACAGGGACTACCTCTTCATACGTCTGCCGTCAGGCAGGGAGCTGTTCTACTACCGTCCGGAGCTCGTGACCAACGCCTACGGCAGGAGCGCGGTGGGCTTCCGCGGCATCAGCCAGGGCACGAAGCGGTGGGAGCTGACGGAGACCTATGGCGGGAAGCTCACGGAGAACATCGTCCAGGCAGTGGCCCGGGACCTGCTGTGCAGCGCCATGATGAACCTGCACGCGGCCGGGTACGCCATCCGCTTCCATATCCACGACGAGGTCATACTGGAAGTGCCGGAGGGGAGCGGCAAGAGCCTGGAGGAAGCCATAAGGCTGATGTGCACGTTGCCGGGATGGGCGGAGGGCCTCCCGCTGGATGCAGCCGGATTCGAGGGATATTACTACAGGAAGGACTGAGGACGGGCCTATGTATTATGACAGACATATCAAGATAGCGACAGGCGGGAGCCGGAAGGCGACGTCCTGGGCGGTGCAGGAGGCCACTTGGTCATCTTTCCTGCTGAAGCTCTCGCAGCCGGTCAGGACTCCAGAGACCTTCCAGGAGTACAAATCCCTGCCGAAGCCCAGGCAGGACGACCTGAAGGACGTGGGCGGGTTCGTAGGCGGCGTGCTGGCCGGGCCGCGCAGGAAGAAGGATTCCGCGGGTGAGCGGCACCTGGTCACCTTGGACGCGGACTCTATAGAGCCCGGCGGCACCCAAGGCGTGCTGAACGCCGTGTCCGGCCTGGGCTGCGCCTATGCCGTCTACAGCACCAGGAAGCACGAGGGCGCGGCCCCCAGGCTGCGGATCGTGGTGCCCTTGGACGAGCCGTGCACGGCGGAGGAGTACGAGCCGATCGCCAGGAAGCTGGCATCGTTCCTGGGGATGCAGATATTCGACCCGACCACTTTCGAGTCCGTCCGCCTGATGTACTGGCCGAGCTGCTCTTCTGACGGCGAGTTCGTCTTCCTGTATGAGGACAAGCCTTTCCTGTCAAGGGCGGGGATGCTGGGCCTGTACCGGGACTGGCGGAATGTAGCTGAATGGCCGGAGGTGCCTGGAGCCGCAAAGATAAGGGACCGGTCCGCAAAGAAGCAGGGCGACCCGATGGAGAAGGGCGGCGTGGTGGGCGCGTTCTGCCGCTGCTACGGCATAGAGTCCGCCATGGAGCTGTTCATCCCTGGCACCTATGAGCCTTGCGTGGACGGGCGCTACACCTATACAGGCGGTTCCACGGTAGGAGGCGCTGTGCTCTATGATGATGGGAAGTTCATCTACAGCCACCATGCGACGGATCCCTGCAGCGGGAAGCTGTGCAATGCCTTCGACATGGTAAGGCTGCATCTGTTCGGGGATGAAGACGCGGATGCAAAGCCGGACACCCCGGCAGGCAACCTGCCCTCTTTCCTGTCCATGTGCAAGTTCGCAGCGGCCCTGGAGCCTGTGGCGCAGGTGCTGAACCGGGAGCGGTATGAGAAAGCGGTACAGAGCTTCGATGCCCCTCTGGACACCACAGCGGAAAGGTTCGACTGGCTGGGGCAGTTGGCTACCCATCCGAAGACTGGGAAGCCGCTGCCGACGGTGGTGAATGTCCAGATCATCCTGGAGAATGACCCGCAGCTCAGGGGGAAGGTGTACCATGACGACTTCAGCGACCGGCCCATGGTCTGCGACCGGCTCCCCTGGGAGAAGTTCGTCTTTGACGGCAGGCACCGTCTATGGAAGGATGCGGACGACTCCGGCCTGCGCGGCTACCTGGAGTCCCATTACGGGATATCCACCAAGAACAGCATCATGGACGGCTTCGCCGTATATGCCCTGAACCACAGGGTGAACCATCTCCTGGATTACTTGGCTGGCCTGCGCTGGGACGGCGTCCCGCGGGTGGACATGCTGCTGGTGGACTATTTCGGGGCAGACGACACCCCGTACACGAGAGAGGCCATACGGAAGTGCCTGGTGGGGGCCGTGGCCAGGCTGCTGCACCCGGGGGTCAAGTTCGACCAGATGCTGATCCTGACGGGCCCGCAGGGCATCGGAAAGAGCACCTTCTGGAGGATGCTGGGGATGAGGTGGTACACGGATTCCCTGTACACCTTCGAGGGCAAGGAGGCCGCTGAGCTGCTGCAGGGGTACTGGATCGTGGAGTGCGGCGAGCTGTCCGGGATGACGAGGTCCGAGATGAACACGGTGAAGCAGTTCATCAGCAAGTGCGAGGACACCTACAGGGCGGCGTATGGCCGCAGGACGGAGAATTATCCCAGGCGGTGCCTGCTGGTAGGGACCACCAACGAGAAGGAGTTCCTGAAAGATGAGACCGGTGGGCGGCGCTTCTGGCCCGTGGACCTGGCGAGGCATCCGCCGAGGAAATCCGTGTTCCGGGACCTGCCGGAGGAGGTGCCGATGATTTGGGCGGAGGCCCTGCAGTTGTATAGGGACGGGGAGACCATGCTGCTGTTTGGGGCGGCGCAGGGCCAGGCCCAGGAAGCGCAGGAAGGGCACAGGGAGTCCGACCCCAATGAGGGGATTATAGCCGAGTTCCTGCAGAGGAAGGTGCCTGCAGGGTGGTACCAGAAGAGCCTGGCGGACAGGAGGAACTGGCTGGACAATACATTCAACCAGCAGCGGGAGGATGAGGGACAGATGGTGTACCGGGACCGGATATGCGCGCTGGAGATATGGAACGAGTGCTTCCGGCAGTTCGCCCGCATGAAGAAGTCGGAGGCCAGGGAGATCAATGCCACGCTCGGCAGGATGCCCGGATGGAAGCGGGCGGAGCGCGCGCTCCGGTTCGGAGGGGACTACGGGGTGCAGAGGGGATACATAAGGGACGTAACATGCCCCCCTTTCCCCGTAACAACTTCCAAAGAGAATGTAACATGAAAGCGTAACATTCTGTAACATCGTAACAATCGAATGTTTCCGCTGGAACCATGATAGGCACTGGCCCCATAGCATCCTGTAGCATTGTAACATTCTTTTCTATATAGATAATATATAAAGGGAAATAAGGGATACATATACCCCTGATACCCTTGATTTATAAAAACAATACGCATGCGTATGTGCGCGGGAAATGATACAGGGGCAGGAGAGATACGGGAGGCAGGGGGAGAGATGGAGGAAAAAGGGATGAAGGAAAAAGAGATCGAGAGGTATCTGGTGGACAGGGTAGCGGCGATGGGGGGCATGGCGTTCAAATTCGTCTCCCCCGGATGCACGGGGGTGCCCGACAGGCTGGTGGTCCTGCCGGAAGGGAAGGTCGGCTTCCTGGAGCTGAAAGCCCCGGGAATGAAGCCCCGGAAAGAACAGGTACACCGGATCCGGCAGCTGTGGGCCCTGAGGTGCTGTGCGGATGTCGCGGACTCCAGGGAAGCGGTGGACCTGTACCTGGCGGGCCTGTCAACGGGAGTCCCAGTGCCGGCCAGGATGCCCCGGATGCTGGAAACGGAGGCGCGCCGATGATATTCAGGCCGCACAGCTACCAGAGGTACTGCATCCAGCGGATGCTGCAGGAGCCGGCCCTGGCGCTGTTCCTGGGGATGGGCCTCGGCAAGACGGTCACGACGCTGACGGTCCTGAACGACCTGAAGTACAACCGCTTCCAGATGCAGAAGTGCCTGGTCATAGCCCCCAAGAAAGTGGCGGAGGACACCTGGACCCGGGAACAGTCCAAGTGGGAGCACCTGAGGCTCCTGCGGGTGGTGCCGGTGCTGGGCAGCCTGAAGAGGCGCATCCGGGCCCTGACATCGCCGGGGGACGTGTACGTGGTCAACCGGGAGAACGTGGCCTGGCTGGTGGACCATTACCGGAACGACTGGCCCTTCGACACGGTCGTGATCGACGAGTCCAGCAGCTTCAAGAGCCACCAGGCGAAGCGGTTCAAGTCGCTGCGGAGCATCCGGGGGCACATCAGCCGGATCTATGAGCTGACGGGCACCCCGGCATCCAACGGCTATATGGACCTGTGGGCGCAGATCTACCTGCTGGACGGGGGGAAGAGGCTGGGGAGGACCATAACGGAGTACAGGAACCAGTACTTCACCCCTGGCAGCCGGAACGCCACCACGGTGTTCAGCTATGAGCCCCGGGACGGCGCACAGTGGCAGATACAGGAGCGCATCCGGGACATATGCATCAGCCTGTCCGCGGAGGACTACCTGGAGCTGCCGGAGCGCATGGACAACACCCGGTACATAAAGCTGGACGCGAAGGCCCAGAAGGCCTACGACGAGATGGAGCGGCAGAGGATCCTGGAGCTTGGGGACACGGTGCTGGACGCGGGGAGTGCGGCGGTGCTGAGCAACAAGCTGCTGCAGCTGGGGAACGGGGCCGTGTACAGCATGGGGGAGGACGGCCGGCGCCGGGTGGCCGAGATCCACGGCAACAAGGTGGAGGCCTTCATGGAGCTGGTGGAGGAGCTGAACGGGAAGCCCGCGCTGGTGTTCTACAATTTCCAGCACGACCTGGAGCGCCTGGAGCGGGCGCTGCGGAGGACGGGACTGAGGGTCAGGCGCCTGGAGGGCAGCCGGGACATAGAGGACTGGAACGGCCACCGCGTGGACATCCTCCTGGCGCATCCCGCGAGCGTGGCCTACGGCCTGAACCTGCAGCAGGGCGGCAGCGACGTGGTGTGGTTCGGGCTGAACTGGAGCCTGGAGCTCTACCAGCAGGCGAACGCCAGGCTCCACAGGCAGGGACAGGAACATACCGTGTTCGTCCACCATCTGGTGGTTGCGGGGAGCGTGGACGAGGACGTCATGGCGGCGCTGGGCAGGAAGGGAGACTGCCAGGCAGAACTGCTGGAGGCCCTGAAGGCCCGGGTGGACAGGATTCGAGGGTGATGACTATAAGGACCGGATCATGGGGAGGTTCCTGAAAGTCGAATGACAGGAAGGAGGGCTTTAGCGATGTATGCGATGGACAGCGAATACAGTATGCTGGACGATGCGATCAAGACCGTCATGAGGCGGTCGGCGGGCGATGCGGTGCTGCTGGGCTACCTGCTGCGCCGGATGATGGACGAGAAGCTGTGGGCGAAGCAGTACGACAGCCTCGACGGGTATCTGAGGGAGGAGCTGCACATGGACTATACCATGGCGTGCAGGTTCGAGGCCATCAACAGGAAGTATTCCATCGGCGGCCACAGCAAGGACATCGACGAGAAATGGGAGGGGTTCTCCCAAGGCGTCCTGATCGAGATGCTGAACATGCCGCCGGAACTGGAGGCGAAGGTGACGCCGGACATGACCGTCAGGCAGGTCAGGGAAGTGAAGCGGCAGGCCAGGAGGGAGAAGGGACGGGCGGAGGACAAGGCAGTGCCACAGCAGCCGGAGGCTGTGGAGGTGGAGGCCGCTACAGATGGTGCGGCCCCAGCGGCATGCAGCATCCTGGCGGAGGCATCGTCCCAAGGAAGCGCCCCTCTGCATGAAAGGGTGGAGGGCGACAGGGAGGAGGAAGCCTTCCCAGCAAAGGACGAAGTCCCGGATGCCGAATACCGTGAGCTGCAGCCTGCGGAGGAAGTTGCGACGTCGCAACTCCCGGAACTGGTGAAGCCGGACAAAAAGCAGGGACAGTACCTGGACGACTTCGCCAAGCGGTTCATCCGCTTCAAGAAGGAATGGATGCTGGCCGACTTCGAGAACAGGGTATCGGATGTCACAAAGTCCCCGGAAGAGATCAGGAAGCATCTGGGAGAGGACGGAAGGACATGGTACTTCGCGTCAGGAAAGGACAAGGTGGCCCACATCGACATGTTCGATGGCTACGTGCAGCTATGGGACGGCAATGGGAACCATATAGGGGACTTCGACTGGTTCTATCTGGCGGCGTCCATCCAGCGGATGTGGAACGTAGTAGTCCTGGAAATGGCGAATAGGCTCATGGGCAAGGAACCAGATAGCCGCATCATGGATAGTGCCTCTGCTGAAGGCCATGCCTATAGCAGGACGGAAAGAGGGACAAAGCCCGATGGGCTGGCAGAGGTGAAAAAGATACTGGCCAAGGAGCAGAAGATGCTGGACGGCTACATGGAGGCAGCATCGGAGGATGAAAGGGTCCTGGAAAGCCATATGTATAAGCGGCAGGCCGTCATAGTGGATGCCCTGACGGCCATGGTGCACAGCATGGAGGAGGCCCGGAAGGATGGGTCGGAGGAGCGGGAGCAGCCGCCCCTGCCGCTGCTGAAGAACAACGACCAGCGCAAGGAATGGCTGAAGTCCTACAAGGACTGGGGCCTGTGGTACAGGGACGACAACATCGGGGTGGACTATTACAAATACGATTTTGAGAATGGTGTCCGCCTGGTCGTGGAAGTGTACCAGGAGGAGGCCACAAGGTACTGTGGGGCCTATGAGTCCAGCTTCCTGCACCTCATAGGAGGGCGGAAGGCGCCGGTGGACCAGCACGGGGTCTGCAAGTGGCAGATGCATAAGAGATACACCAGGTACCCGAACAGTGAGACGGAGCTGGTGGAGTTCCTGAAGGAGCTGCAGAAGAAAGGATAGAAGATGCACAGAACATTGAAGTATTCAGGGAGCAAGTGGAACATAGCGAAAAAGCTGGTGGAGCTGATTCCGCCTCACCACAGCTACGTGGAGCCCTATTTCGGGAGCGGGGCCGTGCTGTTCAGCAAGGAGCCCTCGCACATCGAGACAATCAATGACCTGGACAGCGATGTCGTTAACCTGTTCAGGTGCATCCGGGAGGATCCGGAGCAGCTCGCACGGATTGTCATGACGACCCCATACAGCAGGGAGGCATATGAGGGCGCATTCATGACCGTGCCGTTCATGGGGATACCTTCAGGAGACAACAGGTTCCGCAAGGCCTGCAGGTTCCTGACCCGTATGTGGCAGGCCTACGGATCCCGTAACGATGGATATAAGAACGGATGGAAATACGATGCCATCGGTCGGGAAAGGATGTATTCCCTCTGGGACTGGTACGCGCTGCCAGAATGGATAGTGGAGGCGGCGGAGCGGCTACGGAAGGTTCAGATTGAGCACAGACCGGCGCTGGAAGTGATACAGCGGTTCGACAATCCGGCCGTGTTCATGTACCTGGACCCTCCGTACCTGCTTGGCATCCGGAGCCACAAGCAGTACCGGCATGAGATGGAGGATTCAGACCATGAGGAGCTGCTTGAGACCGTCTTGCAGAGCCAGGCGAGAATCATGATATCCGGATATGAGTCTGAGATGTACAACGATTACCTGCAGGGATGGCGCAAGGTACATTTCACCAGTTGCGCAGAAGGAGGAAGACGGAGGCAGGAGGTGGTCTGGATGAACTATGAGTGTGATACGCAGATGGTACTGGGAGGAAATAGGAGCGGTGATGAATCGTAAAGAAAAGGAAAAGCGCTATGAAGACTACATAGAGAGGACAAGCCGGGCGGCTACGGCTGCCGGGCGCAGGGTTCCATACCATCTGGAATACATAAGGAGGTATGGAAGCCCGCCGGCTCCTGCAGGGATTTCGGATGCGGGAAAGGAAAGAGGGGCATAGCAGGAAATAAAAGCTTCAAGTGCGAAAGGACGTGGTATCGATGGGGAACGTAGCTGAGAACGAGATGAAGAAGGAATATCTCAGGGAATACAGGGGGCATGTACGGAGGATTGCACGGATTGAGGCCGAGCTAAGCGAGCTGCGCGCCATGAAGACGGCGATATCCGTAAACAATGACGGGATGCCTCATGGATCAGGCCAGAGCGACTTGTCAGGCTATGCCGCCGAGCTGGACAGGCTGGAGAGGAGCCTACTGGGGGAGCGGCATAGGCGGGTATCCGCTTACAAGGACATCGTCAAGCGAATAAAGAGGCTGCGCAGCGAGAATGAGCTGGATGTACTGTTCTACCGGTACATAAAGGGCCTTGAGTGGTGGGAGATTGCGGAAAAGATGGGCTATTCGGAACGCCAGATTCACCGCTATCATGGGAATGCCCTGGCACATATCACAGTTCCGGAAAATCTGAAAGATGTCATAGAATGTCAGTCCAAAGTGTGATATTATGGTATCATCGAGAAGCGAAAGGAAAGGC
>NZ_CAPDXS010000154.1:0-12058 GCF_948601915.1 uncultured Acetatifactor sp.
TGCCGATGCCGTCCTGGCGGGCCATTTCTATCAGATGGTCGTTGAGCCCGTAGCCGTCATGGATGCGATGGGGGATGGCCGTGTCCGCCTTTGCCCCCAGTATCTGCAGCCCCTTGGTCAGGATATAGGACGCACAGATACCGTCCACGTCATAGTCTCCGATGACGCGGATACGGATATCCGATTCTATCGCGGCAAGAACCTGTTCCACTGCTCTGTCCATATCCTTCAAAAGCCAGGGGGAGTAGCAGTCCTCCAGCGTCCCCCGCAGGAACTTCCCCACCTCTTCCTCCACGGTCAGATCCCGGTTGCGCAGAATCCGGGCCACCACCGGGCTGATATTGAATTTCCTGGCCCATCCGTCAAAATCCGCCTTCTTCATTGTCACATACCATTTTCCCATTGTCAGCAGCCCTCTGTCTTACGAATCCCTTTTCTTCCAGTCGTCAATCTTTGCCACAGGCAGTCAGCGCTTCTTTCTCCCTTTTCAGCCTTCCCCTGCCGCGCATTTTCTCTGTCGCGCCTCCTCTGTAACCGCGGCAAAGGCCGCATCTGATGCCCTCTTCGGCAATCCGATACGGCCTTTGCGCATGCCCGCACAGAGGCGTCAGCTATATTTCTCTACCACTTTGTCCATCAGCTCCCTGGCCGCCTCCATGTCCTTTACCAGCTTGAACTGGGTGCGGCAGCGGTCCAGATTGTGGTTCTCCCGATGAATCTTGAAATAGGTGTCCCCGTTCAGGTGATCCGTGAGGAAGCGCATGCCGCACTCGAAGGTCATCATCATGGCCCCCACCGGCAGCATCTTCTTCTCGTTCTCCGTGAGGAGCGACCCGCACTCTCCCAGGAACCCTTTGGTATAGCAGTCGAACAAATCAATCTCGAAATTGACCTTGCTTAAATCCGGCTCGTCCTCCGCCGCGTAGGTGGCGCCGAAGCGGATGCTGTCTCCGAAGTCATTGACGGAGAGCCCGGGCATCACGGTATCCAAGTCCACCACCGCCAGGGGCTTTCCGGTCTTTTCGTCAAACAGTACATTGTTGAGCTTCGTATCGTTATGGGTGACCCGCAGGGGAAGCTCTCCGCTCTCCTGCATGTCTACCAGCGTGGCCGCGAACTCCTTATGGGCCCGCACGAAGGCAATCTCCTCCGCTACGGAAGCCGCTCTGCCGCACACATCCTTCTCCACCGCCGCCTCGAAGTCCAGATAGCGGGACTTGGTGTTGTGGAAACTAGGGATGGACTCACAGAGCTTATCTGCCGGGAAGTCCGCCAGGAGCTTTTGGAAATGTCCGAAGGCGCAGGCGCTCAGGTAGAACTGCTCCGCGTTCTCGCAGGTCTGCATAGTCATTGTTCCGTCTATGAACATATAGACACGCCAGCAGCCCTCCTCGTCCTGGTACAGCGTCTTGCCGTCCTTGGTCAGGACCACGTTCATGGTCTCCCTCTGGGGATCCCCGCCGTCCCGGGCAATCTTCTCCCGCAGGAAGTCCGTCACCAGGATGATGTTCTCCATGAGGGCCTCCGCGTTCTTGAAGACAGCGGTGTTGATGCGCTGCAGTATATAGTATTTCTCCCCCTTCTCGGTATTCACCAGAAAGGTGTCGTTGATGTGTCCGCCGCCGTGGCTCTCCGCTCTTATCGCTCTGCTGTCCAGCCGGAAGCGGTCTGCAATCTGTAAATATCTATCCATTGTATTATCTCCTTGCGCCTGTCATGAAAGGGAGGGCTATGCGGGCTCTCTCTTCTTTTACATTTAATCTTTAGTCTACCAATTGTTTCCTGTTTCGTCAAGGAGAAATTTGGGCTCCGTACAGGCGCTGTCAGGCCTTTCGTTTCGCTTTTCCATTCCACGGATTAAGGCGCTCTCTGTTAAAAGAAAGCGCCTTTCTGATATAGCTGTACCACTTTAAGGAATTCATTTCCGTCTGCGTTTAATGCCTATTGCCACAGCGTCTCCGGATTCACAGGCATACCGTCCAATCTCAGCTCCAGATACAGATGGCTTCCCTCTATCTGATAATATATGGTGGGTGCCGCGATGAACCCGATGACCTGGCCGGCCTCCTGTTTGCACCCCGCCCTTGCTGGGGTCTTTATGTTTTGTATAGAGACATATTACCCCCCGGTTCGGTTTGTCAATAGCCTTTCTCGAATTACGTGCAAAATTTTACGGCCACAAGCGCGGGCATTGGATGGCAAGGCATATATTTTAATACTGTCAGCCGTCTGCTCCCAAACCGTTCATCCCATACACCTTAAGCCCCTGGGAGACCAGGTTTTCGTCCAGGATCTCTCCAATCCATACCGCCCCCTCTCCCATGGCTATGCCCTGATAATTCACGAACATGTTCCCGCAGGGCTCCTTTTGCAGCGCGTCCAGAAAGGCCGGATTCGGATCCTGAATGAAATCCGCCCCCAAAAAGGCCTCCCGATCCTGATATACTGTACCGTCTACGGTAATCGGAAAGGCAATCTCCTCACACAGGCCCCGGAAATCCCTGGCCAGGATCTGCCGCTTCACCTTCCTGGCGAACCGCTCCACCTCCCAGGCGGACTTGTCCGTGGCCACGGCATAGATTCCGGCGTAAGCATCCAGTCCCTCATATATCTGTTCCATGCTGTCGGCATAGGAGCCCAGATACTCCGATACCGGCCTGTCCAGATAAAAGTCCTTGCTTCCCTCCTCCTGGGCATAGGCCCGCACCATGCGAAACGGCACGTCTATGTTCGCCCCCTGCACCCCGGCGTATTCCAGGAGCACCAGGATGTCCGTCCTGCCGTCCTCATTGTAATCCTGGAAGGCTACGGACAGCACCTCCTTGAACTGCTGGCCGTAGAATATGTTCTCCTCGTTCTCGCCGGGCAGTACAGCGACCGTCTTCCCGTCCTGGAACAGGGCGAAGCGCACATCCCCGAAGCAGACATGGCCGTTTTCATCCTCCATGAGGTCTCCCGGCGCAAAGGGCGCGAAGACCACCCCTCCCCAGCCGTCCAGCGTCACAGGGAAGGACTGGTCCAAAATCTGCCCCCCGGCCAGAGCCTCCGAGCCGCCGGTGCTGCCAGATTCTGCACCGCTGTCCGTGGCATTTCCGGCAGCATTGCCATTTCCATCAGCGCCGCCACCCGCAACGCTTCCATTTCCCACAGCGCCGCCACCCGCAGCGCTTCCGTTTCCCACAGCGCCGCCACCCGCAGCGCTGCCATTCGTTATGGCATAGATATTGTCCGTCGTCAGGTTTACGTAAGGAACCTGTATGGGCTCCGCCCCTTTCAGGCAGGAATCCCGCCACTGGTCGTATTCCGCGCCGTCCATAGGGGCCTCCGGCTCATTTCCCTCTGTGGCCACATAGTACACCACGCCGTCCCCGTCTGCGTCCACCTCCTGGGGGAAGGGGTTCCCGTCATAGTCCTCCTCCCGGAAGCCCCTGCTCCAGGCGTCCACGCTGGCCAGCGATACATAGGCATCCGTCTCAGGGTCATAGCGGTACAGGCTGTAAGGCCAGAAATTCCCGTCAGCGCCGCCATCGCTGGCCAAGCCCTGATTGTGGGATGCCTCCACCTCTACTATGCCATTGTCATAATAGGTCCGCATCGGGTATGCCAGGAACTCCTCCCGCACGTCTCCCGCGCCGCTGTCGTAGTCATATATGATCTCCACCATCCCGGCTGTATAGGTGGTGGTATAGAAGACAATCAGTTCTTCCCTGCCATCGGCATCTATGTCGTATACCGCGAACATATTGTCGGAGATGTCGGCGCTGGCCGGCTGAAGGCCGTGCTCCGTACCGTCCGGGAATTTCTGGTCGAAATAGATGTCCTCCAGAACCTTCACATAGGCCTCATACATGGCCGCTCTGCCGCTGCCGTCTTCCGCCGGAGCCTGGGAGCTGTCCTGTCCGCCGCTTTCCTGCCCGTCCGCGTTTCCGCCCGGTCCATCGGTCAGCGATACTCCCATGTCCTCCAGCCCGTTCCCTGTGCCGTCACTGCCGCAGCCTCCCAGCACGGCTGCCGCAAGGCACAGCGCCGCCCATTTACACAATGCTTTCTTCATATCTTCCTCCCGCCCGCCTAACGGGCCACAATCAACAACCCGCCGCCAACCGGAAAAATGCCCACGCATTGGGCATTCCTCCGCTTAGAGCTTGAAAATTCCTTCACGCTCAGTCCGGCCGTTCCTCATATGGGCCATACATGGCGCTCATCTCCCTGGTGGCTCCATTCAAATATATCTGATAGAAATTCCCCGATTCCGCCAGGATGTTCAGGATGCTATAGGTATCATAGCCTATTCCTTCACCGATTCCCTCCACGCTGACCAGCTTCTCGCCCTCCGCCAGCGGGGCCCTCTCGAAATACCATTCCGCCAGTTCATGATCCGTCATCCCGTCCAGGTTCTCCGGCTTGTTCCACTGTATCACAGGGGAGAACCACACCGTCCGCTCCGTAGCCACGCCCATCTGTTTCACGCAGCTCTCGAACCCGGCATCCTCTCCATACACACGGTCATAGTATATCAAAGACGATTGTAATTCTTCCGGCGTGTTTGCGAAGCAAAAGTCTCCAAAGCGGGTTACCGTGAAGCACGCCTTGTCTATCTTCGTGCCGCTCCACTCGTACAGCTCCGTCAGCGCCTCCTTCGCCCAGTAGACGAACCGCTCCGTCAGCGCGCCGCCGTAGCGGGTGCCGTAATCCCATTCGTCCACCGCTGGCAGTGCATAGTACGGCTCACAGTAGGTCAGGTCCAGCGTGGGGAAGACCGCGTCCGGGGACTGGTTCTCCTCCACGTACCGCACCATGTGCAGGATATTTGCCTCGTCAAAACGGTAATATTTCACAGAATGCTGCCCGTTGCCATCATCGGTAGCGCTCTTTATCAGCTGCGCCTCCGAATCCACCTCCACATTGGGAATCATATAGCCGGGCTCGAACCTTTCCCCCTGTGGATTCCACAGATAACAATAGTACGGAATATTGACAGTCCCCGTCCCACCCTGGAGATAAAAATCCTCATAACCGTCAAAGTTCAGATCCGTCACCACCAGCCCTCCGTCCAGCGCATCTGCATAAATCTGTCCGTTCTCGTCCGCCAGGAATTTTCCCAGCTCACGGGCGGGCAGATCCTCCGCCCTGCACAGGGGCTTGGCGTACAGGGGCTCCTCCTCCGATGTGAAAGAATACATCTGCCCTACGCCGCCACGGATATCCTCTAAAGCCCTGGTATACAGAACCCTCACGTCCTCCGGGCGGATGGTCTGCAGGGGCTCCTCCCTCCTTCCCTGGACCCTGTTCAGCGCAATCTGGTCGATTCGATACTGGCCGCTGCCCGGAACAGCCCGGCCGATGATTTTCAGGAGATGTTCTTCCCCGGGCATCTCTTCCTTCCCCTCTCCCAGGCTCACGGGAACGATGGCCGTGCTCTCGGCACCGTCCGCAGCGAGGGCGCCGGCCTTTCCGCTCCCTGTGCGGACAAAGGCCGCATCCCCCGGAGCCGTGTCCTTCATCTCCTCCCGGGCGGCATCCTCCTCCGTCTCCTGGCCGCTGACCCTGCCGGTGAAGGTGACTGCCATGCACAGCGCCGTCAGGAGCATCACCCCGGCAAGCGCCTCCGCATGTCTCCTGGGCTCTCCAACGATGACCATCAGCCGCTCCTTCAGCAGCTTCTTGCCGCTGGACATGGCGGTGGAAAGCTTCCAGCCCCTCTGCCATGGGCTGCCCTGGGCGCTGAAGTCCAGCAGGGCCCTGCCGTAGGGTATCCTATCCTGCTGGCCCAGGATCTCCAGCGTCCTCTCGTCACAGGCCAGCTCGCCGTCCTGCTCGGACAGGGCCGCGGCAGCCCACACCAGGGGGTTGTACCAGTGCAGGCACAGGCATGCCATGCGCACTACTACCCAGAGATTGTCCCGATGGCTGTAGTGGACGTTCTCATGACACAGCACGTACCTGAGGGCCTCCGGCTTACGCGCCGCCTCTCTGCTCAGGTATACCGCCGGGCGGGCCAGGCCGAACATGCATGGGCTTTCCACCACTGGGGATATATAGACGGGAAGCCTGCTGGATATGTCTGTCTGGCAGCGCTTTCTGGATATGCGCACCCTTCTGCGGTATCTGCCGTTCATCATCAGGATGCAGCAGGCGAAAAAGGCTGCCCCCAGGAGCCAGATGTACCAGAAAAGGGAATGTTCCCGCTCTTTGCCCTGAATCCCGGCATCGGCTGCAGAGGGCGGAATGGGGGACTCCGGCTCCTGTAGCCTTCCAGATACAGAAGCTGACGTTTTTCCGACATCCGATTTATATCCTTTGCTTTCTCCCGCCAATGATCCTGTACCGTCTGCTGTCGCCGCGGACGCTCCAATCGAATCTGAATCTGCGCTTCCATTCAATGCTTCCATGTCCGGCCCGGTCTGACCCTCTGACATGCCGGACGGATTCTGCAATCCTGTGGCCATCTCAGGCCCTTTCTGGCCAGGCAGCCCGGCAATTACCTCCTGCTCTGTCCGGTTCTGCTGCCGCTCTGCCTCCGGCTCCGAACCATTCTGGCCCTCCGGCTGCTTTGCTGCCATATCTGTCCTGTCCTGCCTCTCCTCAGGCCAATCCCCAGTTCCCTGCCCCTCTCCGCTCTCCTGTAGCGCAAAAAGGTTCAGGACGCTGAGGCCGCTCTCCATAAAGGACACCGGCACCAGCAGCCGCAGGGCCACCACCAGCCACAGGGCGTACCAGGCCCGCATGGGGAGCCTGCGCCGGAAGAAATACCGCATGGCCATCACAAGCACGATCAATACGCTCGAAGAAATCATCCACTCAACCATTCCGCTCTTCCTCTGCCTTATCCAAAATCTGCCGCAGCTCCGAAAGCTCCTCGGCAGACAGCCTCTGTCTCTTGATGAAGCTGCTCACCAGCATGCTGGCGCTGCCGTTGTAGACCCTTTTCAGGAAATTGTCCGTCTCCTTCTTCACGGCAGCCTCCCGCTCCACTAACGGCGCATAGACCCGCATGCGCCCATTGTCCTCGCAGGCGATCAGCCCCTTTTCCGTCATCCGCTTCAGCATGGTCAGCGTGGTGCTCCGGCTCCACCCTACCCGGCCCGCCATGTCCGCCACGATTCTGCTGCCCACCTTCGGGCACTCCTCCCACAGGCTCTCCATGATATTCCATTCCGCTTCGCTCAGTGCCTTCATGCAATTCGCCTTTCTTTTGGCAGATGTCCTGCCTTCCCGTTACAGGAGCCCGCCTCTGTCCTTTTCTGAATCCGCCTTGGTGTCTACATTGTAAACATATAGTACCATAGACTGTCTACAATGTCAACAGCCTCTGACAAGGATAGCGAAAAAGCAAAAAAATGCCGCAGCGGCAGGGAATCCCATTCCAAATTCCCTGCTGCCGCGGCATCAATCCGCTCTGTCGTCCCTCAGTCGTTAGGCCTCTGGTAGAACCGCCCCGACAGGTTCTCCGTGCGGATCATGTTCACGAAGGCCATGGGATCCGTCTCCCGCACACGGTTCAGGACCTTGCGCACCTCGTCCCGGCCTACCACGGAGTAGAGGATGTTGCACTCCTGCTTCATGTAGCAGCCCTCCCCCTTGATCAGCGTGGCATCGTGATTGGTCATCTCTTTGATCACCTCATAGACCTCCTCCGGCTTCTTCGTCACGATCAGCAGCGTCTGCTTCTGGTAGCGCCTGTGGAGGGTGTGCAGCACCTGGGTGGATGTGAACTGGAAAATGATGGAGTAAAGCGCCTTCTCCCAGCCGAACAGCGCTCCTGCGATGCACAGTATCACCACGTTCCCGGCAAAGATATAGTTCCAGGAATCGATGTCCATCTTCTCGGACAGGAAAATGGCGATGAAGTCCGTGCCCCCCGCCGTGGCCCCCGCCGCCAGGCAGATGCCTATGGCCACCGCGTTGAACAGTCCGCCGAACACCGCCACCAGCAACGTGTCCGTGGTCACCGCGTAGCTGGGGATCAGGTCAGTGATCAGGCCGGATACCACGATCATCAGGCAGGAATACATGGTGAACTTCTTTCCGATGAACTTGTAGCTGACCACGGCGGGAACCACGTTCAGGGTCAGGTTGATGACGGAGAAGGGAGGCTCGAACCCCCACACCATGTCGCAAATCTCCTGCAGGAGCCTGGTCAGCCCCGTGAACCCTCCGGGGATCAGTCCCCCCGTACGCACAAAGGTCTTCAGGTTCACGGCCGTGATGACTGCCGCCACCAGGACCATGGCTGTTCTTTTCGCGGTGTCCATTACCGCATTTTCCACTTTTGTCTTCATTTCTTTTTCTTTTCTCCTCCTATCATCATTCCCCTTGGGGGGATTGATCCCTCGTGAAGAACCCTTCCTCTCAGCCCCGGCGCTCTGCGGCCCTCGCGCCCCGGGCCCCTTTTTCTCCTGCCGCTCTTATGTGTCCTCCCTGCCTGCGCCCTCTTTCGCCTCTGCCCCGCAAGCCGCCCGGTCATTCCGCTCCGTCTCCACAGGTTTCTGCGGTCTTCCCCGCCGCCTGCGCAATGCCGTAATCCCGCAGAATGCCGCGATGCTCATGATGCTCACCATGATTCCTGCGCCGGAGCCCTCCGGCACGTACTTCATCTCGAAGCGGTACTCCCCCGGCTCTAAGTCGAAGGCCATGAGACAGCCGCCGAACAGCTCCCCCCGGGCCTCCTCCCCGTTCACCCTCACCTGCCATCCGGCCTCATAGGGCACGGAGAGGATTACCCTCCCCGCTTCCGCAAGCTTGAGACTGCCTGTCAGGGTATCGTTCTTCCACTCCACATCCTCCATATGCCGGGCCGACAGCAGCTCCAAGGCCTCCCACAGCACCGCCTGGTCCATCCGGTAGATATCCGCCTGAACCTTCGGCGTCTCGTCATCCTCATCCCCATTGGTCAGGGTGACGGTCTGTTCCTTTTCCAGATATCCCAGGTACAGAATCGACCCGTCCTTCAGGTCTTTGTACTTCTCCTCCACCGTGCTGCCGCCGATGCAGTCCACCTTGCCCGTGCCGGAGGCCGTGAGGATGGCGTAATAGTACCCGCCCTCCTGAGGAGTGAATTCCACATTGTCCCCCCGCTGCTCGCCCTCCTCCTTCCGGAACAGAACCCCCTCCACTCCCAGGTCATTCACCATCCGGTTCTGGAGCTTCAGCCCCTGGTCCTCATACCCCTCCGGCAAATCGTATCCCACAGGGGCCACATAGCCGAAGGGCAGCGCGGCATTGCACTGATAGAGGAAAATGTCCCCGCTGTGCCCAATCAGGGTGTAAAGGCCGTTCTCATAGTCCGCCGACTCCCCGAACATGTATGCCACGTTCAGCATGGCGGAGGTGAGCGCCGTGGCACCGTCAAAACCGTAGTACACCTTGCTGTGGCGCATGCCCAGCCTTTCATACATGTCCATGACCTGGGAGTTCAGCGTGGAGGAGAACAGGCTGGCCGTGGGGTAGCCTGTGAGGGTCCCGTCGTTCTTCGTCTTCCTGGTGAACTTCTCCAGCCGATAGAACCCCTCTTCCCGGCCCTTCGTCTCCTGGTACAGCGCCTTATAGTCCTCCTGCTGCCCCAGGTAGGCGCTGCGGCTCACCGTGCCCAGGCTGGTGACATAAGTATTGACGGTGCATTCCGCCACCACGATCGTCAGCGCCATTACGGCCAGCCCTCTGTGCAGCGTGCCGTCCTCTTTGGTCCGGTACAGGTAGAGGAGCACCGCGTAAAGGCTGACGAAAGCAAGGGTCAGCAGCTTCACTCCCCACTCGAAGTCCTCATGGTCCACGAACTTCTCGCAGAACAGGAAAAAGCCCGCCGCCCACAGATATCCGTACAGAATCTGCTGCCCCTCCAGCTCCCGCACATGCCGGTACGCGTCATGGCACATGGTCAGCACCAGGAGGATATAGACAAAGGACTGTCTCGCCGGCAGAGAATCCGGATAGTTCAGGCCATGCCAGATGAAGTCCAGCATATTGGTGCCGAAGCTAAGCAGCAGGAATCCTGCCAGCCCCATGCGGCAGAATTTCTCCCGGATGGAGATGCGCCTGTTCATCAGGTACAGCGGTATCATCAGCAGCACCGCGCTGCCGCAGTAGATATTGGGCCAGTGGTCCAGCCCCCGCTCCGTATAGACGCACACGCAGTGCCTGGCCAGCATATCCAGGATGGAGAAATAGGACTCTATCTTCTCCGGGAAGTCCATGTCCCCGAAATCCGTCCGCAGGATGGCGCAGACCTCGGGGACCAGCAGCATCGCCGCCATGCCTCCCGCCAGAAGGGAGTACAGGGCAAAGCGAGGGACGTCCCGCCTGCAGATGTCCCTCATGCCGCGCCTCTCCGTCACCAGGAGCAGCCCGAAGTATAGCACCAGGAAGATGCAGATCATGATGGAAATGTAATAATTCGTGAAGATGGACAGGGCCAATGTGACGCAGTACAGCCCGCAGCGCCCCTCCCGCACCAGCCGTTCCAGCCCCAGGACGATCAAAGGCAGCAATACCACGCAGTCCACCCACATGATATTGTAGTTGTAAGCGGCCATGAAGCCGGACAGCGCGTAGAAACAGGAGAAGAACAGCGCGCCCATTTCCCCTCCTGCTCCGGAACCGGCGGACAGAGCGTCCCCTTTGCCTGCCCCGGACAACCCGGAACGCCTCCTGAGATAGAGATACGAGGTCAGCCCCGCCAGCCCAATCTTGAGCACGATCAGGTAACTCATGAATTCCATCAGGTAGCTCTCCGGCACCAGCAGGGAAAATATGTGGAAGGGACTTGCCAGGTAATATACAAAAAGCGCAAGAAAATTAGAGCCTATCCCCACGTTGAAGGAGAAGCTCAGATTCTCCCCTCCCCTCACCTTGTGGAGCAGCTCACTGAAAAAAGGCATGTATTGGTGGTACATATCGGAAAACAGGAAGCTCCGGTCCCCAAAGGGATAGATCCGGTTCACCACGAACAATGCCAGCATGACCATGGAAGGAATCAGAAACGAGAGGACAAGGGCTGCCCTCTGCCGATTTCCTGTTAAATTTATCTTCTTATTCTTCATCACTGTCAGTTATCAAATCCGGCTCCCGGGCCGGCAATTGCCTCCTTCGGCCCCTCCACCGCAGCGGGTCTGCTCCAACAGGCAATCCTGCAGCGGACTCTCCTGCGATGGTTTTGAAGTTTGCCTTCATGCCAACGTCATTATATCTCAATCAGGCGGAAATGTCCACTATCATTATCCGTTTTCGAATTGTATCTTATACGTGGAGGGTATATAATGAAAAAGTCGATAATAGAATCAAAGAGATGATCCTATCATGGTGCAGGGCCCGGGGCCCGGAAGGCAGGAAAACTTTTATGAAGATAGCCATCGCAGGAAAGCCGGAGAAGACAACGAATTATGTCAGATATGTGGAATCCATCGGGGCCGTGCCCGTGGTGACATTACTCGCGTCAGAGATAGTCGAGTGCCGCGGGCTGCTGCTTCCGGGCGGAGGCGACATCACTCCCGCCTTCTACGGAGAGCGCAATCACGGCTCCGCCGACATCGACACAGAGCTGGACATCCTGCAGCTCCAGGCCTTCGACCTGGCGGTGCAGACCGGCATGCCTGTCCTGGGCATCTGCAAGGGGCTGCAGATTATCAATGTGGGGCTGGGAGGGACATTGGTGCAGAATCTGGAGCCGGACATGGGGGAGCGGCATCGGTATGAGGAAGGGGATAAGTATCACAGTTCCGTAATCGAACAGGAATCCTGGCTGTACGGCCTGTACGGAGGTGAAGCCACTGTGAACAGCGCCCACCACCAGGCGATCGCCAGGCTGGGAAAGGGGCTGTCGGTGGCATCGCGCTGTCCGTTGGATGGGTGCATCGAGGCCATAGGCCATGGGAGCCTGCCTGTCGTAGGGGTACAGTGGCATCCGGAGAGGATTGATTTTGAGAGGTCGGGGACGGATGGGATGCGGGTGCTGGGGTATTTTGTTTCGTTGATTTATACTGCATAACGCTGAATACTGCCTAATGTAATCATGCTCTTGAACCGGTCAGCGTTATGCAGTCTGGTTTCACGGCAAGTGAAA
>NZ_CAPDXS010000155.1:0-11922 GCF_948601915.1 uncultured Acetatifactor sp.
AGGCAGCATTCAGCGTTATGCAGTATAAAACAGGAACTGCGGACATTTTACCGGATACATATCGAAAAGCCATCATATATCCCAACAGGTATATCCTCTCCAAAAGCATATTGTTCTACAGTATCCTTTTCGAACGAATACACTGTCGTCATCCTCTTGTCCGAATCGACAATCCAATACTCCCTGACTTCCGCGGTACGATATTGGAATAGCTTTGTCAGATAGTCCCTCGGTTTGCTGCTCGGCGACACTATCTCGATAATCCAGTCAGGCGCCCCATGGCATCCGCTGTCGTCTAGCTTGGCTAAATCACAGATAACCGAAATATCCGGTTCCAAATAATTGATATCGTCATCCTTTAAAAATACGGCGAATGGAGCAGCCAGCACCTCGCATTGTCCATTATTGCTTCGAATATAATTATATATCTGATTATGCAGATATCCCGAAATACGCTGATGCTTCCATGTCGGTGGCGCCATATAATAGATTTTGCCGTCAATCAGCTCCGCACGTTCTCCATCAGGCAATGCAAAAATATCCTCTATCGTATAGATTTCTTCTTTTCTAAGTGCATCCATAGCATCCACCTCCTTCTCTTCCATAATTATGTTACCATAATTACACGCTATAATCAACAAAATCTGAATCCTGCCATGGCGAATCATGCCTTCAAAATATCGCTTGCTTACAAATCCTATCCCACGCAGAAGGAGCCGGGGCAAAGGGCCGAACCGCACCATGGGTCCTCCCTTTGCCTCAGCTCCTTTCAGACCGGAAACCTGACGCTCCCCCGATTATTTCTGTTTTGCCAGCGCGTCCCTCACAGCCTGGAGCACCTTCTCGTCCTTTTCATGGGTCAAGGCATATCTCAGCCTGGTCTCCACATAGCTTCCCCTGCCGTTTCCCAGAGCCGTTATGGCCGCTTTGCGGATATCCGGATCCGCGTCTTCCGTCAGCCCCACTACGGTGTTCCGGACATCCTCATTTTCTATCTTACCTGCCACACCGGCAATCACCGCCAGCCTGACCTCCTTATCCTTGTCGCCGACAAACTTCAACACCTTTTCCACTTTGCCCTTGCCCGCCAGTTTTTCAATCTTCTCGATTTTTCCCATGTCTTTCCTCTCTTTCCTTTGTCTCTGTCTTTTTGTTCCTGTTTTATTGCTTATTCCTCATTTTTGTATTATAATTCAGGAGAAATCGGCATGACAATGGTCAATTGTCAGAATCTGTTACTTAATCAACATTCTCTGAAAAATGTGGATTAAAAGGAGGCGCCCATGAGAAAACCCCAGGACGATCTGCGTTACCAGAAGACGGAAGCCCTGATACAGAAGAATTTCCGGGAAATGCTGGAGGAGATGGACTATCAGCAGATTACCATACAGGAGCTGTCCCTGCGGGCCCAAATCAACCGCAAGACATTCTACCTGCATTATGCTTCCATGGACGACCTGCTGCACAGGGTGCAGACCGACACCCTGAAACGCTTCCTGGAACCGGTGAAAGACGCGAAATTTCCCCGCGACCTGGAGAAAATAGTACGCAACTGCTATGAATTCTCGGAGTCCTCCGATAAGCTGGATGAGAAGATTTTGAACAGCAAGGGGCACTTCCCCATTGCCGAAACACAGCTTGAAAGCGGGGACATTTCCTACTTTGCCGAAGACTACGACCGATATCCTGCCGACAATCGGCTCTATCTGCACATCTATATCAACACTTGCCTGACGAGCATTTACAGGCAATGGGTCAAGGGCGGACGAAAAGAGCCCATGGAGGACATGATACAGCTTACCATCCGCCTGATTTCCCACGGTCTTTTATCCTAAGGAATTTTCCTGACCAAGGCCCTCTGAAGAAGGGCAGCAGCTAGGCGCCCTGTCCGAGCCTTTCCACGGAGAGCAGTCACAGGCACACCGTCCTGCCCTGCCGCCCCGATTCCTTCAGGTCAATCAGCCGCTGGTTCTCCGAGCCCCGGAAGGCCAGGCGGAGGTTCTTCCGCTCCTCCACGAACTCGCCGTCCACCAGTACGTCTATCAGAGACAGAAGCTGCGTCACCTCCCCGGCTCCAGGCCCGCCGCCCTGGCTGTCAGCCCCGCCGCGGTCCTCCTCCGGGCGCTTCTGCGCGCCGCAGGCACATGCATCCCGCTCCTCCCTGGCCCAAGCCAGCAGATCCTCCTCATAGCGATACCCCGTATAACACCAGATATCCTTCCCCGGGTACCGCTGGCGCACCGTCTGCAGGAGCGACAGCACCGTCCCCCGGTTCTCCGGCTCCATGGGCTCCCCGCCCAGGAGGCTCAGTCCCCGGATATAATCAGGAGCCAGCGCCTCCAGAACCTCCTCTTCCGTCTCCCGGGTATAGCGCTGCCCGAAGCCAAAATCCCAGGCCTCGCTGTTGAAGCATCCCTTGCAGCGGTGGGTACAGCCGCTGACGAACAGGGACACCCGGATGCCCGGACCGTTGGCCACGTCTGTCTTTTTGATCGTCGCATAGTTCATAGATGCAGCACCCTCGATTTGATTTCCTTTGTCTTGCCCGCGTTCCAGAAGTTCTCCCCCAGGTATCCGCAGGTCCGCCTGGTGACGTTCATCTTGGAATGGTCCTTATTGTGGCACTGGGGGCATTCCCACTCATTGTCCTCATTGACCTGAATCTCTCCGTCAAATCCGCAGACATGGCAGTAGTCGGACTTCGTGTTGAACTCGCCGTACTGGATGTTGTCGTAGATGAAGCGAATCACTTCCTCCACGGCCTCCACATTGTTCAGGAGGTTAGGCACCTCCACATAGGAGATGGCCCCGCCCAGGGACTTGTTCTGGAACTCGCTCTCGAAGCGGAACTTCGTGAACGCGTCGATGGGCTCCCGGACATCCACATGATAGGAATTGGTGTAATACCCCTTGTCCGTCACATTGGGGATGTCCCCGTACTTCTCCTTGTCGATGCGGGCGAACCGGTAGCACAGGGTCTCCGCGGGCGTCCCATAGAGGCTGAAGCCTATCCCCGTCTCCTCCCGCCATCTGGCAGCCGTGTCCTTCAGATGATCCATGACCCGCAGGGCGAACTCCTTGCCCTTGGGGTCGGTATGGCTGCAGCCCTTCATGAGCCAGGTCAGCTCATAGAGGCCGATATAGCCCAGGGACATGGTGGAATAGCCGCCGTACAGGAGCTTGTCAATCTTTTCGCCCTTTTTCAGGCGGGCGATGGCCCCGTACTGCCAGTGGATGGGGCTTACGTCGGACACCGTGCCCAGCAGGGCCTTGTGGCGGCACATCAGCGCCTCGTAACACAGGCCCAGCCGCTCGTCCAGCCGCTTCCAGAAAATCTCCTCATTGCCCTCGGAGACGATGCCGATCTGGGGAAGGTTCAGGCTGACCACGCCCTGGTTGAACCTACCCTCCCATTTGTAATTCCCGTCCTCGTCCTTCCAGGGGGACAGGAAGGAACGGCAGCCCATGCAGGAGAACACATTGCCCTCGTAATTCTCCCTCATCTTCTTGGCCGAAATATAGTCCGGATACATGCGCTTCGCCGAGCATCTGGCCGCCAGGCGAGTGACATAGTCGTACCTTCCGCCTTTTAAGCAATTGTTCTCGTCCAGCACATACACCAGCTTGGGGAACGCGGGCGTCACATAGACCCCCTTTTCGTTCTTCGTCCCCTGCAGGCGCTGGTTCAGAATCTCCACGATAATCCGGACAGTCTCCTCCACATACTCGTTCTCATCGTCTATGTGCAGGAACAAGGTCACGAAAGGCGACTGTCCGTTGGTCGTCATCAGGGTGTTGATCTGATACTGGATGGTCTGGACGCCGGAGCGCAGCTCGTCCTGGAGGCGCAGCTCCACGATGCGCTCCTTGTCCGCGGCGTCCAGCCTGTCCCCGAACTCCTCGTCCAGCTGGGCGGTGAACTTGTCCTTGCTCTTGCGCAGATATTTCCCCAGGTGCTTGATGTTCACGGACTGGCCGCCGTACTGGTTGCTGGCCACCGCCGCGATGATCTGGGTGGTGACGGTGCAGGCCACCTGGAAGCTCTTGGGGGACTCTATCATCTTTCCGTTGATGGATGTCCCATTGTCCAGCATGTCCTTGATATCGATCAGGCAGCAGTTGAAGATGGGCTGGATGAAATAGTCCGCGTCATGGAAATGGAGCACGCCATTGTCGTGGGCCAGGGAAATGTGCTCCGGCAGGAGCATGCGCCTGGTCACGTCCCGGGACACCTCCCCGGCGATATAGTCCCGCTGGGTGGAGGCCAGGCGGGTGTTCTTGTTGGAGTTCTCCTCCGCCAGCTCCTTGTTCTCGTTGCGGATCAGCTTCAGGATGGACTCGTCCGTAGTGTTGGACTTACGCAGGAGGCTGCGCTGATAGCGGTACACCATGTACTTCTTGGAGAGGACGTATTTATTGTGCTGCACCAGATGCTGCTCTATCACATCCTGCACATGCTCCACCGCCTGCAGCTCCCTGCCCTCGTCCTGCACGGCCGTGAGGATCTCGTCCACCAGGGCCTGGTCAGCCCTGTCCCGTTCCTCTACCTCGTTGTTCGCCTTCTGGATGGCCGCTACAATCTTCTCCTCTTCGTAGGGCACCACGCGCCCGTCTCTTTTCTGAATCCTCATACGCTCTCCGCTCCTCATGAATGCTCCTCTTCATTATGAATAATCTTCTTCAATGAATGCCCGTCTTCATTGCCACACGCCGCATACAGAAAGCCGCACCGCAAGTGCAACGGATACGGCCGTTTTCTATATCTTGTGTTCACTGTCGGACTTTTTGTCTATATTTTGTATCTCACATTATAATAGACAATCCGGGAAAAAGCAAGGGCTTATTTTATCCATTTTGAATGTTGCAAAAGAACAGGGGGTACATTATAATGAATGGCGAAGGGAGGTGCCGTACTTTACCGTATGCGCATGCGAAAATGGATTTTTTCCGCAATCGGCGGACTGCTCTGTGCCTTCTGCTATGTGGCGGGCCGTCAACTGGATTGCTTTGATACATTAGACCTCACGGATAAGGCCTTTTACGTGAAATGGGCATTGGCCGGGGCGGGCAGCGCCGTGGCTCTGTATTTCCTCTGGCAGCTGATCGACCGGATAGCCGAAAGGCCCGCGAAAGAGACAGCCGCGCCGGGGGCGGGGCGCCGGAAAAGCCGTCTGCTCTGCGCGGGCCTTCTCTTCCTGTGCTGGCTTCCGGCCCTGTTCTCCATTTTTCCGGGCGCGTTCTCCTACGATGCCTATAATGAATGGGAGCAGGTGCGCGACGGGATGCTCACCGCCCACCATCCCGTGGCCCATGTGCTGCTGCTGGGAGGCCTTACGGAGGGGCTTCACGCGCTGACAGGGAATTATAATGCGGGAATCGCGGTATATGCCGTCCTGCAGATGCTTTTCCTGGCCTGGGCGCTGTCGGCGGTGACAGAGTTCATGGCGCAGGCCGGCGTGCCGCGCCCCTTCCGGATGCTGACCCTGGCCGTCTATGCCCTTTCCCCGGTGGCACAGCTTTTTTCCATCTGCGCCACAAAGGATGTGCCCTTCACAGGGGCAGAGCTGTTTTTCTTCCTATACGCCATCCGGTTCTCGGCGGACCGCAGGTTTCCGGGGGACAGGCCGGGGATGCTCCGTTTCGGCGCGGCCGCCCTGTGCACCATGATATTCCGCAACAACGGCCTGTACATCGTCATCCTGACGCTGCTGGTCCTGGGGATATCCGCTCGGGCGGACTGGCGTAGGCATAAACGGAATCTGGTGGCGTTTCTGCTGGTCACGATCGTCCCCTATCTGATTTATATCGGACCGGTGTACAGGGTGCTGGACGTAGCGCCGGGTGGGGTGGAGGAAATGCTCTCCGTGCCTCTGCAGCAGATGGCCCGTGTCCATCGGTACGATTCCGCCTCCCTGCAGGAAGAGGACCTGGAGGCCCTTTACCGTTTCGTGGGGCGCGAGTCCCTGGAGCAGTACAAGCCCACAGTGTCCGACCCCGTGAAGCAGGGCTTTCACAGGGATGCTTTCCTGGCCCATAAGGGAGATTTCTTCCGCCTCTGGATCCGGCTGGGGGCAGCCCATCCCCTGACCTATGTGAATTCCTTCCTAATCAACACGGTGGACGCCTGGTATCCCCATGCCCTGATCGACGGCTACCGCCACGCGGACGGGAAGGGAAGCTATTTCGACTACAGGGTGGCCCCGCCCGGAGAAGAGCGGGTCTATCTGCCCGGGCTGCATGCATTCTATGAGCGTCTGTCCCATGACCCGGAAGCCCAGAAGGCCCCCCTTGCCTTCCTGCTGCTGAGCCCCGGATGGCATCTTCTGTGCACCATGGTCCTGTTCCTCTATTTCTGGAGCCGCAGGAAATACCGGCTGTTCACGCCGATGTGGATTTTCGTGTTCCATCTCCTCACGGTGCTGATGGGCCCCATGATCCTGGTGAGATATATGCTCCTGTTCTTCTTCGCCCTTCCCCTGGTATGCGCCATGGCTTTATTTCCCCGGGGATTTGAGGCGGACCTGAACTGTGGAACAGGGGAACGACATACTTAATAGAAAGCAAAACAGAACGCAAAATGGAGAAATCTGATGAGAGGAACCGGAAACCTTCAAGACAGCCAGTCCCGGAAGCACCGGCTGATTTATATAGTCCTGACCGTGACGGCCCTGCTCTGCGGCCTCATCTGGTCAGTGACCAACGTGTCCCATGACTGTACGTACCATATCAGCATGTCCCAGCGGCTGCTCTCCGGGGACAGGATGTTCCTAGAAATGTGGGAGCCGCACCAGACCTCCGCATTCCTTACGGCAGCCCTGATGTGGATCTATGAAAAAATATTCCGGACCACCACGGGCATCGTGCTCTACCTGCAGGTCTGCGGAATCCTGATCCGGGGCGGCATCGCCCTCCTGTTGTACAGGGCGCTTCGCCGGGAGCTGGAAAAGCCCCTGGCCTACGGCTGCGCCCTGCTATTCTTCCTGATTTCCCCCAAGGACTTCGCGCTGCCGGAGTTCGCCAACATGCAGCTATGGTTCTCCACGCTGTCTGCTATCTGTCTGCATGCCTACCTGAGGGGAGGGAAGCGCCTCACGCTGGCGGCGGGGGCATTCTGTCTGTGCCTGGCAGTTCTCTCCTATCCCTCCTGCCTGGTCCTCTTTCCGGGCGCCATCGCGCTGCTGGCGCGCTATTCCCCGGACAGGCGGGGCGGCATCCTGACTTTTTCCGGCGTGTGCGCGGGGGCAGGAATCGCCGTGGCGGGATATTTCCTCCTCACCCTGGGCCCGGACACCCTTCTGCAGTGCATAAGGGGGATGCTGGCGCTGGAGCCCTCCCACACGGTCAGCGCGACGGACAAGCTGGCCGGATACCTGCAAGATGCCCTGAGGATCCTTCCGGTATTTCTGGCGGTGGGCGCGGCAGGCTTCGTCCTGAGTAGGCTCCTGCATTCCCTCCGCCGTCCCGCCGAAGGGAATGGGCAGGAGAGGCGGCAGCTCTGGCTGCTCTGCTCCGCAGGCATCCTGCTGGCCGGATTCCTCCTGAACATCCTGAGCTTACAGAACCGCACCGCCTACAGCCTCATCTTCATGGCCGTCATCGCCGCAGGCTCCTGGAACTTACGGAAACTGACAGACGGGGAGAAAAGGCTGTATCTGTGCCTGACCACCTTCGGCAGCCTGGAGTTCCTGGCCACGCTGCTCCTGTCCAACATGCCCCTCCTCCCCTCCGTGCCCTATGCGCTGCCTGCAATCATCGCGGCCCTGATACCGATTGAAAAGGCGTTCGCTTGTGCGGAAATGAAGAAATGGGGATGCCGCTGCTTCATCTGTCTCGTGATGCTTCTGGCATTCAGATGCGTCTATATCAGGACGCCTCTGACCGGAAAGGGGCAGATGTGCTCCATCCTGTCGGATCTGTCCGTGGTCCGCAGCGGACCGGCATGGGGCATCATCTCCAATGAGGATGGCGTCTGCATAGAGCGCGACAGCTACCCTGAGTGGAAGCAGTGGATCCGGCCGGGAGACAAGGTATGGATCATAGGCGTTCCGGCGAATACGCTGGGATATCTGTATGAGGATGTGGAAGTGGCAGGGCCGTCCACCATGTCTACCCCTTCCTACAGCAGCGCTGTCCTGGAATACTGGCGCATGAATCCGGATAAATATCCTGATGTCATCGTGGCGGAAAGCTATCTGGGGACCCTTGCCTATGAACTGCAGACGAACACCTGGCTCCTGTCCTGGCTGGAGGAAGAATACCGGCCGGAGCAGGTGGTAGACGGGACATATTATAAATACTATTTCAGAAAGGCCAGATGAGCTCCCCCATCTGGCCCTGGAATCAAATCCTGTAATCGGAATCCAGCAGTCCCCTGACGATACGGTGAGCCCTGCCCACATCCTCCACGGACACGCCGATTACGAATCTGTCTTCGCACCGCACATAGCGCTGCATATTGATATCGATGTCCTGGATGGAAAGGCTGGAGACGATCATGCCGATCCTCCGGGTGTTGAAGCGCCCATGCTCAATGTAGAGCAGCCGCACTTCCCCGTTCACATCGATCGTGGTAGCGTCCAGCTCCTCCCTCAGCATGGCAATGAAGCCGTCTATCTTTCCGCTCTCCGGCTTTCTCACCACGATTGCAAGCCAGTCGATGTTGATCGCCATGCACTCGCAGGGAATCAGGCATTTCTCCAACACCTCGAATATCTTTACGACGCTTCTTTCATCCCTTGCCAGCTTCGCCCGCCCAATCGTCACCCGAATCGCGGATATTTCCCGAATTCTGCTCTCCATCTGTCATCCCAACGCTTTCCCGTTTTTTCCTTTATGGCATATGCCGACGTGCCCGTATGGCCCTTCAGCCATGGGGCTTATCTAATCTATCAAAACTTGTGCAAGTATACCATAAAATCAGGGAAAAGACAACTGGTTTTGGGGATTTATGGGGATTCGGGGAATATTCAGATTATTTTCCCATCTTCCCGAAAAACCCGCGGACATCCTCCAGGATTCCCTCCGGATCCTCTTCCTCCAGCAACTCTTCCAATACCTCCAGCCAGTCCTGGCAGTGGTAATGGATGGAATGCTTTCTGTCATACGCCTGGAAGGACTCTATCCCTTCCTCCTCCAGCAATGTCCGGAACCGCTCATACGCAGCAGAGAGATAGACCCGCCTCCGGTTATGTACCACGCTTTCCTCTTCCCTCCTCCAGATGGGAATCGCCCGGTGCTTCAGGGCAAGGTACAGCAGCTTGTCGATTTCGATGCTTTCGCGGCTGAAACAATCCTCCAGATAGATCCTGTCCCCATCGCCGCCTTGCCTCGCCTCTGGATACTCCTTCAGCCACCTGGCCTTTTCCTGGGGAGTCTCGACCAAATCCAGCGGCGATTTGGGCTTATTCAGGCAGCACTGCTTATACTTTTTCCCGCTTCCGCAGGGACATGGGTCGTTCCTGCCAATCTTGCGCTTCGGCTCTGTCCTGTTGAATTCCTGATCCAGCTTCCTGAGCGCCTGAGAGAAATTCTTCTCCAGCTCCCTGCTCCTCTTTTCCGCCTCCGGGTCATCGAACATAGCCCATCCCCTGAGCATCTGAACTGCCTGGACAGGGGACTTGCAGAAATTTTCCCGGCTGTCCCAGTATGTGAACACTTCGTCCACACATTCGTCATACCCGCCGATGGCCCTCCCCTCTATCCGGTCATCCTCATAAAGCCTGTATATCTCCGGGAGCATCTCCACAAAATGGCATCTGCAAATCACATCTGCCAAAGCAGTGTAGACATAGTCCCCAATCTCCTCCCCATATACAATCTGCCGCAGGAAATCCTGCCAGTCCTGCTTCCCCAGCGTCCCGTCCAGATATAACTGGCCCATGACCCTCAGCAGCCCGGACCTGACGTAATCGCCCACATCGGGGGAGCGGACGGCATCCATGAGGAGCCGGATGTCGCCATTGTACATATTGTACAGGATCGTCGGCAGGCTCTCTGTCATGGCGTCCCCCATCAGAAAATCCACCGTATCCTCCGGCAGGCATGCCAGCTCCATCATCCTGGGGAAGAAATCCCTGTCCTGGAACTGGGCCAGCAGGAACATCGCGTAGAAGTGCAGCTGATAGTCCTCGTCCAGGTCTTCGCCCTCTGCGATGGCCTTCTCGACGGCGCTGCGCAGACAGGGAATCGCTTCTGCTCTGTTGGCACATATAATCTCGAATTCCTCCTGTGGGAACTTTTTGCTGCGTCTGGTGATTGCTTCAATTGCTGTCTGTAGCTTTTTCATTGTGGCCCCGCCTTTTTTACGTTTGTAGCTCAGCTTCTTTCCGATTCTCCCTGATTCCTATTCATAGGGAAATCTGCAGCCTACTGTATATAGTTCTTGTAGGCGAACTTCAATAATTCCGTGGTCTTTCCGATCTGCCCGTACCTGGTGCTCCTCCAATGCTCCAACTCTGACTGTATGTTCCTCTCGAAGGGATTCTCCTGAATCAGATCCTTATATGCTGCTTTTATGACGGCATCCTTAATAATGCAGCTCCGGCAAGATTCTTTTTGCTCTGACGGCTCCGTTTTCTGTACTGTAAGGTTCTCCATATCGGGCGTGTTGTCCTTCACCAGGCTGCTGGCTATGAATCTTCCGTCTATCATGAGTCCTAACGTATTGCCATCATTATCCTTGCCCCTGTGCGTCGCCTTCATTGCAGCCCTCCGCGCATGTTATTTGCCAATATTATACCGCGAATCATTCATAAAAGCAAACTGTTTCATTGCGCAGCTGGCTCAGCTTATCGAAATATTCCTTTTAAGGGCTCTTAGGGATGCTGAAAAGGATGGCTTTTGCAGACATTGTGTGGACTGAATATTAAAATCCTTTCTTGAGGATGGTTGCCGGGCAATAAGTGCCGGCAGTCTATCTCGTCTGCATGCCTCAGCGCATCCTGCGCCATCAGGCATCTTGTATACTCATCTGTAGGATAATAGAAAAACAGCAGAAGCTCACGGGGATTTTCATAGTAAGATTCGATGACTCTTGCCAGGACGGCCTGCAGTATCTCTACGGAAAACGGATTGAAGAAATAGCATCTGTCCACTTCTGCCGGAACCGCATACTGCTCCGCGCTTCCCATGATGAAGCTGGTGCGTCTCCCTGAAACCGCAGTCAGCCGGTTCGCGGCCGCGCTGTCATAAATACGTTCATCGCACTCAATCCCGATAGATCTGCATCCTGTCTGAAAGGACAGGTAGAAGCATACACGTCCTTTTCCGGTTCCATAGTCAAGGAGTGTATGCTTCTTCCCTATATAGCCGCTGTTCGCCAGCCTTTCCAGGACAGGGTAGGGCGTCGGCTCGTAGGGGTATCTGTAGCGGTCCGCATGGGAGTCGTCGCGCCCTGTGGTCTTTATTTTCAGAAGTTTGTCCCATTGGGAGTCGGGTTGGGTCATGGTTTGGGTATCTCTTTTCTTCTATTTCTATTCATACTTGAGAGTTGAAAGTTTTCAATAAAGGAATAGCGCTTATAGTATGGATTATGGTATTCTTTAATCACCACAAAGAAAGAGATACCATCCAACCAGAAGTGCTATTCACTGTATGAGTTTACCATACTTTCTGGTGGATGACCATACATTATGCTAAATTTTATTGAAAACATTCTATACCATTTTGAAACCTGTTTTTCCCGCAAAGCTGCTTTCCGTTGGTTCGTGCCCATAACCATAGGACTTATGCTCCGTTCCGATAAGCTTGGGGTCACACCCATAATCCGTGACCTTGCGCTCCATCCTGGCTGTTACGGTTCCATGCTGCATTTCTTCAGGGCATCCTTCTGGTCGCTGGAGGAGATTCGGAAACGCTGGTCCTCTGCGGTAAAGCAGTATGCGCCCCTTTATAAAGAAGGGGGCCTCCATGTCCTTGTGGGCG
>NZ_CAPDXS010000156.1:0-11780 GCF_948601915.1 uncultured Acetatifactor sp.
TTCAACGGTAGATACATAAAGAACCTTCTCGCTTTTCTTCTCTTTGGCAAGCTCCAGTACGTTCCGCGTCCCCTGTAGATGCCCCCAGAGCGTATCCACCGGCTCATTCGTGAAATCCATTGGGCTGGCCGCCCCTGCCGTGTGAAAAATGTAATGCACAGCTCCGTCCCATCTAATCGGTTCCGTGATGTCCTGTACCAGTGCATGGACATTGGGCAGTTTTAAGGATTCACCGAACACTCTCTCCAGCTTCTTCCCATTTCTTGCCAGCGCGATAATCGTGACATTAAGGTTCCAGTCAATATCAGCTTTGCTCACAGCCTCTACAAGATACATTCCAAGCCTTCCGGTAGCTCCCGTGACCAGAACCGTCTTATTTCTGAACCTCTCCCAGTCTATGGGGTTATTCATTATGATATCTATATCCCTCTGTTCCACCATGGTCTCACTCCTCACGTTGTCCCCCGCTGATTTTGCTTTCCGATCGAATCCCGCAATATCGCCTGTTTCTATCACAGGCCGAACACGAATTTGTTTTCCTCCAGCTCCAGCATGGCCTTTAAAAAGTAATAATCTTCCGGCGTGGTGATTTTCAGGTTCACGCCCTGTTCTTTCACCAAATGAACCTCGCCCCCCGCCCGGGCGTACACCATGGCGGCATCCAGCAGGGGAACAGAGCCGCTCTCCGACAGCTCCGTCTTCTCATATGCATCCAGAATCCTGCCCAGCCGGAACGTCTGGGGCGATGTCATGGAATAGGTATCTTCCCGCTTCTTGAAATCTTCCATGCCGGCATCTTCCGCATCCGTTATCACCACAGTCTCCGTCACCGGGTGCACCGTGACGGCACAGCCATGCTGCCGGGCAATGCGTATGTTCTCGTGAAGGATGGACAAATCCACCAGCGGCCTTACGCCGTCATGTATCACTACGATATCATCCTCTTTCCCGCCCTCTTCCACCACTGTTTCCAGCCCTTTCTGTAAGCTGCTCTGCCTGTCGCTGCCCCCCACGATTACCTTGCCCGCCTTGCTGATGCGGTATAGCGCGATAAGGCTGTTCATGTGCTCCACGTAGCTTCCATGGCTGACGACGATTATGCTGTCGATTTCCCTGCACTCTTCAAATTTTTCCAGTGTATAGACAATAATGGGCTTGCCCATCAGTTTCAGAAACTGCTTGGGCAGTCCACTGTTGCGCATACGCTGGCCTACCCCGGCGGCAAGTATGATTGCATAATTCACTGTATCAGTCTCCGTTCTGCCTTTGTTATGTACCCTTCCTTAACCGGCTCGTTCTTATATAATAAAATATATATACCTTAAAATAAACTTATTAAAAAACCTACCACCGCACAAGCAGCAATAGGTTCCGTCTCATTTCCTTGCTTCCCTGCAATCTCATTCCGCTTCCCTGCCGCAATATTTAATTAACGTTCACTCCTTCCACAGGACAATACCGCACCATCCTAATTCCTATATCGGCCTTTTGTCCCAAATCCTTTACCTCTGCCTAAATGGAATTTATTTCCCCAATATCCAAACATCTTTCCCGCTCACACTACTGCTTCCACCAAAACCCGCTCCCCTAGCTGTATCTCCTTCACTCCGACTTCCTTCTTTTTGTTAAAATCAAAACTCAGCAAATACCCTCTCTCCAACCGGTAAGCCTCCAGATACTCCAGCAACTGCCTCTCGCCCCGTTCATGGTAGGCATTTCCACGCCAGATTTTCAGTTCCACCACATACTGCTCTCCCAGATAATCTACGATGACGTCCGTGCGCCCCTCATCCCGCGTCCTGGCTTCCACATAATAATTCCCTGTCCCGTTTATAATGGGCTTTAAATAGAACAGGAAAAATTTCCGTCCCGATTTTTCCAGAAAGCTTTCCTCATTGGCTCCATACAATTCTGTGAAATGTACGCAAAACCGTTCCAATATCCGCTTCATATCCAGCCGTCCGTTACGGATGAACTGTGCCTTATCTCTGGATCCTTCCGTATATATGGCACTGTGGATCCGTTCCTCCGATACGAACAGATTATACAGCCGGGTCTCAAAGATGCGGTTGGACACCATGACTTTCCCCTCACATTCTTTGATATACCCGAACATGCTGGCAATATCCAATATCTCGTCATCCGTATTGTACGGGAAGGACTGCCCCTCATACAAGAGTTCATACAGCATCCTGCGCAGATTCGGATAATCGGACAGCTTTTTGCGAAGGTCATCAAAGAGCGTATTGGATTCTGTCAAGAGCAGGCGCAGCGCCTCCTGGAACCCCTCTCCGTTCCAGGCCGCGCTTCTGTCCGGAAATTTTTCTGTCCCTGCCACCTTTTCATCCAAAAGCTTGCACAGACGGCTTACCAGGAAAGGATATCCGGAGGTGTAGTCATACAGCATCTGTGCCATGGCCGGGATATCCATTCCAACACAATAGTCCCTCTGATATACCTCCAGCATTCCTGCGATATCCGCTCTGGTGAACTCCATGCTGACATCGAAATCCGCCGCGATATTCCATGGACTGTTGTACTGATGCGCCTCCTGGGGGCGCATCTTCAGTTTCAGGTTCTTGATATCGTACACGCTGGCCAGAATTACAGATTGGAATGTAGGGCGTTCCGGCCTTTTGAGATACTTATCCCGAAACATACCTAAAAGCTCCATGAACGCGCTGTAATTTGCCGCTCTGTCCACCTCATCTATCAGCAGCACCACTGCTTTTTCGGAAGCAGCACAAAGCCGTGAAACCAGCTTTGACAGTTTCAGGACAGACAGCTTTTCCCCTGCACAGGAGCTTATCGCCTCACTAATCAGCTGCCTCGCTGCTTCAGGAACCTGCTTTGTTTCCCCATACTCTATATTGTCCCGGAACAACTCCAGAAGCGTATATGCCAAAGCCTCTGCTGACATAAAGGGGGTTTCGCCAATCCCCTCAAAGCTGACAGAAAACACTATATAACAGTCCTCCAGCCGTCCTTTTAAGAGGGAGAGCATGGTCGTCTTGCCGTACTGCCGCCCTCTGTTGACGCAGAAATAATCCCCCTGCTCCACCATCTGTTCCAGCTGCGCCAGCTGTCTTTCCATATTTACCATGTAATGCCGCTCCGGATGGCATCGACCTGCGGTATTGAACTGTTTTCCCAACTACGCTCCCCCCTTTATATACTGTTTCAGCCATGGAGACTTACTGTTTTTACCCTGCCGCTTAGCCGGAAAGCCTGAAGAACCTACGAAACTCTTTCCGATTCTCAATAATCCAGTCCAGTGCAGTACGCCTCCGGCTCATTCAAAAACACATCCGTAATCCCCTTCCTCTCCAGCGCCGCCAGATCCAGCCTGTTCCCTGTAGGCTTCTCCGGATACAGCCGTCCTCCGCCCCAGGCCCGCACCCTGAAGCCCGGAAACTTCTCAGGGGGAAGGTCTATCCCGTACATGCTCGGATGCAGGTCATCGGCGCCGCAGCCGCCCTTCAGCTTGTACAGGCAGTCCGATATCTTGCCGTCCAGCATGCCGATCCGTGCCTCGGGCTCCAGCCTGCGGACTTTCTCCAGAGACAACGCGCTGAAGGAGGAATAGACGATATGCTCCTGCAGCCCTCTCTCCCGAATCAGTCCGATAATCTTCTCCTCCATGCCCTCATAGGGAAGTATGCTGTTCTTCAGCTCGATATTGATCTGCAAGCCCTCTCTCAGCCGCGGCTCCAGAAGATCCAGCACCTCTTCCATGGTGGGAATCCGCTCTACCCGTCCTTCTCCTGCGTCTATCCTCAGCTTCTTCAGCTCCGCCAGCGTAAAATCGTAGAGCATCCCCCTTCCGTCCGTGGTTCTGTCCACCTTCTCGTCATGGCATACCGCCAGGTATCCGTCCTTCGTCAGCTGGATATCCAGCTCGATTCCCGTCAGCCCTTTGAGCTCCGCCGCCTTCTCAAAGGCCAGCAGCGTGTTCTCCGGATACATCAGGCTGCATCCCCTGTGTGCCCATATTTTCATAAAAATCTTCCTCCTCCCTCACGCCAATCTCTTTCTTCTTATGTCAGCACCCCTTCCTCAGAAACTTTCTGGACGTCCGTTTCGCCCACATCGTATGCATACTTTCATTTTACCATATATCATTCCTCAGTTGAAGCAGAAAATAATTCCGGCATACGGCTACTCTGCATATTATATATATCTTCTCTGCCTATCAACATAAACTCTGCTTTGCAACTTTCATCCTGTTCTTCCAGATATCTCTTTTGAGCCTTTAAGTGTTCCATTGTATCCGCACTGACCAACCCAACCTGATAATTTTGAATCCCATTAACATCCAAAGCTTTCTTTAGTTCCATAAAAAATCTGTAATTCTCATTCCTAAACCTTTCGGGATTGATTTTGCATTCATAAAATTCACCATATTTCGCATTATCGTCCCAACCTGCAATATCTATCGTTTCTTTATGAGAAGCACTTCCCTCTCCGTATAGTGCTATGACACGGCGGCTATTGATATAAATCTGGCATCCCGTGCAAAATCTTTTCTCAGTATACCTTTTTTCCACAGCGGCCACTACAATCTCTTCAAACAAGAGCCCCCGATATTGTCCTAAGCGCTTATCCGGATATCTCATACCTTTTTGCCAATACTGCTTCTCATTAAATGCCTTGATTTTTCTTCCAAATTCATCGTCAACGACATTCCAGTAAAAATCCTCTATCAAATTCGTCAAATTGCAATACATATGTAACATGGCCTTATCATTTTTGTCCAGTCTATACTCGTTCAGTTTTAGAGCTTTTTTCACATCAGATACAAGCCGCGCACTATACGTATGGAATATATTTAATATCTCGCACACAATACAGATAAACTGCGGACGAATCACCGTCAATTCCGCCACGGGTCTGACAATTTCTTCCACACCGTAATACTCTTCATCGACATGCCTAAATGTAATTATCATCTTACTGCGCTTTCTCCAGTGTTTTCATTACATCAATCGTTGGTATCATAATAGGTTTCAGAAGCATTTTTGAAGATACCGTATAAAAATCCTCTCTGACATAAGACCATAGAATCCGTATCCCTTGGACTTCCATAAAATTTATGGCAGCCTCTTCGTCTGTTATTTCTTCCTGGAACTTGAAAATGCCCACCTTTTTCTCTTCAATGGAAAAATCATCATTACATACTTTTATTTCAATTGTGGATTTCCCGGTACTTTTATCAATCACTTCTCCCTTTACGCTGGCAGATATGGAAAATTCCTGTCGCACCTCACTGGAGTACTTCTCTGCCTGAATGCTTAAAGTTTCCACTTGCTCCAATTGGACAGGAAATGTAGCGATTTCTTTGATATTCATCTTTCAACCTCCTAAAAAATAAGGAACCTTTGCAAAGGTTCCCTTGTTATTGAACTTATATTCTATGCCTCTTTCGCAGTCATCCGCCTCGCTTGCATACTCTCCTATCAGCATCTTCTCTTCGCGCATGAACTCTCGGGCAAATTGCCCTGGAATAGAGAACAGTTGATCAATCAAAGTTATGGTATCCTCACTGGCACATGATAATAAAAAAGTATATAACTCTATAAAACTATCCAGTTTATCACTAGCACCATTATTCAATTGTTCCACCGTTCCAAGAATTAAAAGATACCCTTCCTTCTCAAGCCAACGGCACAATTCACCTACCATATAGCTTTCTCTCGATTCAATAGGGTGGCTCAAATACTTCTCACATAAATCCGCTGTCCTTTTTTCATAACAGCTCCAAAAAGCATACAGGCGTTCACTACAGTCTAGCTGCTTCCTTACTATACTTTCCATTAATTTAACGTTTTTCACTTGTTTTCCCTATCTTGATTTTAACAATATAATGCCCCACAGGACTCTGCTTTATCCTAAAAGCAAAATTCTATAGAACTTTTTTCTAGTATATGTTTCCTTTTTCTTATGTTAACACAATCTTTTTGCGTAGTCAACAAACACTTTCGCCTTTTACCTACCGTCCCACCTGCCGGAGGAACCCCTCCATCATCCCCGCCAGCGCCACCGACTCCCCTCTCGTCAGCTTAAAATTATGCTTCTCCGCGCCGTTGATCATGGACAGGAAATCGCTGATCTCATACCGCAGCCCGTCCCCCAGGAAGATTTCCGAATACTTCTGCACATCCCCCGGATTCTCGTGGTGCACCTCGAAATAAGTGGTCTTCCACCAGGGCGCCTCCGCCACGATGTACCCCTTTGTGCCCGCGATTAGAAGCCGCCCCTCCGACTTGACTCCCAGGCCGCAGGTAGCCGTGGCCACCCCGTTGGGATACTTCAAAGAGACCTTCGTGAACAGATCCAGGCCGTTCTCCCCCTTGAGGGACTCAAAGCGGATCTCCTCATAATCCCTCCCAAGCAGCTTCAGGATCGGCAGCATGCAGTAGCTCCCCAGCTCCGTGAAGCTCCCCCCGTACTTTCTGTCCGTCAGCTCCCTGGTGTCCACGGCCTCCAGCTTCGTAAAGCATGCCTCCACATTCCGGATGCTGCCTATGCTGCCGCTGCAGGCGATCCCCAGCAGCTTTTGGAACCCCGGACAGTACGCCGTCTTGATTCCCTCGAAGAGGATCAGCCCCCGCTCCTTCGCACACCGGAACAATTCCTCCGCCTGGCCTCGCTCCAGCACCATGGGCTTCTCGCAGAGCACATGCTTCCCATGCGCCAGAGCCGCTTTGATATATCCATAGTGGGTCTCGTGGGGCGATGCCACATACACCACATCCACCGTCTCGAAGAATTCTTCCAAGTCCCCATAGGCCTCGATTTCCCACCTTTCGGCGAACCTGGCCGCGCTGTCACGGTGAGGGTTATACACCCCCTGGGCGCTGATGCCGCTGACCAGCTTCGCCTCCGGCATGAACCTGGCCGCAATCCTGCCCGTCCCTATGATGCCCACTCTCTGGATATGGCTGTTCTGCTCCCGCAGCATGGTGCTGGAGATGTTCTTTGTCCGCTCCAGGTATACTACTTTGCAGTAGTCTTTCAGATAGTCGAAGCAGCCCGTCCAGTCGGATCCCACGGTGAAGATGTCGATGCCCAGCCTTTTGATATCGTTGAACTTCTGCCCCTCCGTCTCCTCTATGATGATTTCATCCGCGAAGCCTGTTTTCTTGATGTTCTCGATCCGGGTCACCAGGGAATCCACTACATTCAGCTTCCCTCTGGTCTTGTCGTAGGCTTCCGTGGTCACCCCCACTATCAGATAATCCCCCAGGGCTTTCGCCCTTTTCAGCAGGCGGTAATGCCCTTCATGAAAGAGGTCGAATGTCCCATACGTAATCACCTTTGTCACGATATCTCTCCTTGTCCTGTTCTTGCCAGCTTCCTTTTTCTGTCCTGTGACTTCTTTTTGCTGTTCTAAAGCTTTCCGCTAGGATTCATTGTGTCAATTCATCTTTGATAAATCCGTGCACCTTCTCCCCGCATGTCCCGTCATAATTGGCCGCAATCTTCTCATAATCCCGCAGCTGCCGCTCTCTGTGGAAAGCAGCCCCTGTCACATTCCCGTCCAGAAAATCCGTCAGGCTATTGAAAGCATCTTCTTTACAGGCATACTGCAGCCATTCCGACTGTTCCCAGAATCCGGCGGTCTGGGCCCGCAGCTCCTTCGTGTCAAAATCCACAGAGACCTCCCGGCATTCCCCGGTCTCCAGTCTTACGTCATAGAATTTACGGTCAAGCACTGAAAAATAACGGCAGTCCCACTGTGTGCCCATCCCAGTCCCGGAACCATCCTCCGGCTCACAGTGCAATGGGCTCCCCATTGGAGCCGCTCCATTCCCGCCGCTCCCTCCAATCGCATAATAGGGAAGAAAATTTCCCTTTGCCCCGGCCAGAAAGTACCCGTTCTTCTCCCGGTCCAATGCCGGAAAAGGCGGCTTCCACTCCCGCATCTCTCCCGTCTCCCTGTCAAGCCGCAGGAACATGTTCCCCCAGTAAGGCGACAGGAATACATACTTGCCGCTGAACGCAGCCTGGCTGAAAGGCCGCTCTACGGTCTCATACCCCCTGGGCAGCTCCCTGCAGAAGAATCCCTCCGGGACATCGGCATACACCTCAGCCTTTCCGTTCCCCGGATTCCATCTCGTAATCTTCGTCCCGGAATAAGGCAGCAGCCACATATCCGTCCCGTCATATGCCATGGCGATGCAGCCTCCGGAATCTTCCACCTCCGTGGTCAGCAGTCCCGCCTTTCCGCTTTCGCTGTGGATTGCCAGGATCCGATTGTCCACCGGGGAGGCCAACAGCAGATACTCCCCCCATACGCAGCTTCCGCCTACCCGCCATTTCCCGTCCGTATAGTCCACGAAGACTTCATTGCCGCCATTGATGTAATCCACCTTGTCCCGCACCGTATCGTACCGCACGATGTCCGGATAGCGCATGGGCACCAGAAAGAGATATTGCCCGATATTCCATGCCATGGAAAAGGCGCCGTACTGCTCCAACTGGTGCTCCAGGGGAATACGCCGCTGCACCTTCCCCTCTCCCACCACCAGGATATCCTGGGCATTGCCCGGGCACACATACACTTTCCCGTCTATCTCCAGAGCCCTGATGTAATAGCCTGCGGCGGCATATTCCGATAAGTCGCAATAGAAGCGATAATGATAATCATTCTCGGGCGACCGGTAAAGCTTATTCCCCTGGGTGATCGTCCATCTGTCCTGCCCGTCTATCTGGAATCCTCTGACAATCTCCCCCCGCCAGTCATCCTCCTCCGGAGCCGTGTTTATATTGTTGTTAAAGATGAACAGGGGCTTCCCCGCTATGCCGAACAGCGAAGTCACCGAGGTAGCCTCATCTCCCAGATAAGCGTCACAGTGGGAGATGGTCTCCGTGATATCCGGCGTATCGTCATAGATTCCCAGACGCATCTCAGTGAACATCCGCTTCAGTTCATCGTAAGCCGGCCTGTACTCCGGCCTTAAAGAATCCATGGTGGACTCCAGCAGCGGGTGGGGCCGCCACATCAGGCAGGCATCTTCCCTCCCCTGAAAGCACCGGAACACATAGGCCATCTTTTCCAAAAACCTGGCCGTATCCCCCAGCAGCCCGTTGATGCTGGTATTGTAGAAGTAAACCTTTCTTCCCCGCATCCTCTCCGCCCAGCTTTCCGGCACAGGCCCCGGCTGGGCGCACATCCGAATGGCCCTGTCGAATTTCGGCGATCCAAAAGGCAGGAATTTTTCATCCGCCAGTTCGGGGGCAAAGAACTTCCGGTATTTCTCCGCCTGTATGACAATGTAATCCGCATAATAGTACGCCAGGCATCTCTCCTGGGCTTCAGCCATCCCTCCGGTCGTTGTATAATAAGGTATATATACCAATTTGTCAATATATTTCTTCAGCTCCGCCGAATAGAACCTGGGATCCACCGTGGTGACATAATTTCCCTGGTCATAGGGGTTATGGATATACGCCGCATCCGGTCTGCGCTCCTCCAGCCGATATGTCTCATAGTAGGTCACCGGCACATAAGGCGGGAAATCATTCCCTTCATAGTGCCAGGCGCCCAACGTGCCGTCCCGGTTCCGGTCATAATAGGGAATGGGCACTACATAGGCATCGCAGTCCGGATCCGCGTCCGCCGCCAGCCAGACGCTCTCCAACGAATCCCACATGGAAGCCTTGTAGGGGAAAAACGCCACTTCCAGGCGCACCTTGATGTCATGGCGGATGCTGCTCTCGATGCGCAGCAGAGCGCTTCGGAGCTTTTTATAAGCCTTGCCGCCATTCGCAAGGCTCTTGCCCGCTGCCTGTACAGGCGGCTGCCTGTCTGCGGCATCGGCCAGTACGCTTCCGGTGCCGCCCTGTATGCTTCCATCCTCATCGGCAGGCTCCCCGGCCCCCGTCTCAATCCGCCCCCCTGTCTCCTGTCCCAGCTCCCCGTAAATCCCATAGACAAGCTCACAATAGGACTCCAGCAGCTGAATCGTCGGAGCCCCGTCCCCCTCAGTCGCCTCAATCAGGCTGCCCATCTGGATAGCGCCCTCCTGGCACTGGGCCAGCAAATCCATGGCTGCCGCCGGATTCTTTTTTTCGATTTGCTTCTTTATCTCCTCATGCGCCTGGCCCAGAAGTTCGACGAACTCCTGAACCTGTTTCTTCTGCTCCCGCCTCATGCGCGCTCTCTCCTGTCTGCTCTATCTCATTCCTGTCCGCCCGGATATTCCAGGACACCTTAGGAACCCTCCAGAAATAACTCTTCAAGAGTTATTTCTGGTTCCGGCTAATTGCGAAGCAATTTGCAGGAATTGTCAAAAATAATCAATTCCTTATTCCAACAGTTTCCCCACATTAATATCCAAATTCTTATAAATCCCCACCACAATGTCCGCTTCAAAAGGAAATACAATCGGCGCGACGTCCTCCTCGAACCGATATACAGTGGTGCGCCTTTTCAGCGAATCCACAATCCAATATTCCCGCACGCCCGCTTCGGAATACAGGGATGTCTTCATCGTATAATCCATCTTCCTGCTGGAGGGCGAGACCACCTCAATGACAAAATCCGGTGCGCCTTCGCAGCCCCGCTCCGACAGCTTCTCCTTATCACAAATCACACTGATATCCGGTTCCACCCATTTTCTGTCATCCGCATTCAGATTCACCGCAAAGGGCGCGGGGATGACCTCACAACCGCCGCCATTGGCCTTTACATGATTCATCAGCCTATTGTGAAGTTCGCTGACCAGCTTCTGATGCACAAAACCAGGGGGCGCCATATCATAAAACTGCCCATCAATCAGTTCCGCCCGCTCCCCCTCCGGCAATTTCCAGTAATCCTCTGCTGTATAAATCTTTTGGTCATGCTGTATCATGCCTGCCTCCATTTCCCTTCAATATCCTCTCGGGATCTCCAGGCCACATATTACACGGCTTTCAAAAACTCCTTTGGAGCGGTTCCCCCACCTTTCCGGGTGCCCTCCTGCCGCAATGCCTGACTCTACTTTCTGAAATTCCGAGAGCCTATTTCAGACTACCGCCCGGCAGCCCGCCTCCTCTGCCTTCAAACTGCCTCGCCTTCGAACCGCCTCCCCACAGCCCACCTCGTCCGCTTCCGCCATCCGTCAGCTCAGCCGCTCAATAATCTCCCGTATCTCTCTGTCCTCCGGCAGCAGAGCCTCCAGCTGCTTCGCCACGGCCAGCGCAGCCTGATACTGCCCCGCGTCCATAAAGGCACGCAGCCTCATCTTGATCTGCCTGGCCAGCACCTGGAACTCCCCTGCCGCCTGGCGGGACTCCCTGGTCTGGCGCTTCAGCCGCGCGTTGATCCACAGCAGATAGGGCTTCATCACATTGGTGAATCCCGGCAGAATCTTCCTGATTGCCTTGATTGTCTCCACCGCCTCGCCGTATTTCTCATCCTCTGTCTGCCGTAACAGATCCTCAACCAGATAAGCCCCCTGGTACTCCTCCGGGAGCATATCCCTGGCCTGGGCTACAGTCTCCGGTCTGTACATCCTATCGCACAATTCCTTCTGGCAGGCCGCATATTCCTTCAGGCTGTCCCTGATAGACCCAAATGCATCCTCCGCATCCCGACCCATCAGCCATTCATCCGCATCAGCCTGCCCCTTCAGGGACATGGCGTCTTCCCCGGCCTCCGCCTTGGAAGAAACCTCCAGCTTCTCCAGCTTCCCGGCAGCCCTGACCGCGCCGGAAAGACCGTAAATCCCCCTCCAGGCCAGCAGGCGCGCATCCTCTCCCGGCAGGATCGCCTTAAACCGCCCGTTCCACCAGTC
>NZ_CAPDXS010000157.1:0-2479 GCF_948601915.1 uncultured Acetatifactor sp.
CGTCATTAGTTTGTTGCGATGCAAGCATCGGGGAATGTACCCTCCTGGGATTCAAAACTGCGATTTATCAAGGTATATGCTTCTATATAATAAGATATAGTCCGACAAATTGGGAAACTTTTAGTATAATATAGCTTTCGTCTGTTTTAAGAGAGAAGAGCAAAAAGCCCCCTTGTAAAAAGAGAGCTGCACACGAATCGCTTCGTGTGACAGCCCCTTGTTCCTTTCTCTCTGTCCTATCTGCTCCTCTGGATCTCCAGCACCTTGTAGGTGAACGTGCCCGCGGCGGTCTCCACCTCCACGTTGTCCCCCACCTTGCAGCCGATCAGCGCCTTGCCCACAGGGCTTTCGTTGGAAATCTTGCCCTTTAAGCTGTCCGCCTCGGTGGAGCCCACGATTTTGTACTCCAGCTCCTCGCTGTACTCGATGTCCAAGAGCTTCACCACGCAGCCGATGTTGATTTTGTCCAGGTCTACCTCGTCCTCTACCACCACCTCGGCGTTCTTCAGAATCTTCTCCAGCTCCTCGATCCTGGTCTCGATGTCGCGCTGCTCGTCCTTGGCCGCATCGTACTCCGCATTCTCGGACAAATCGCCCTGCTCCCTGGCCTCCTTGATCTTCTGGGCCACCTCCTGGCGGCGCACCACCTTCAGCTCATGTAACTCGTCCTCATATTTTCTGAGCCCCTCATAGGTCAGAATATTTTTCTTCTCCTGCATTTCTTTTACATCCTTCCTGTTCTATTCTTTCTATTTTACGGATTACAATCCCGTCTTATCTTTGTCGTTTCCCTGTTGTCGACACCTAGACCAGTATACCTTCCTTTTGGGGCAGTGTCAAGGCAGTACAGGGCAGTTGCATCGTTTTTGTGCGTTTTTCCATATCTCTTTCATAGAAAAATAAGTGATGTCTTTCCCCCTTGCCAGAATCCTGCGCCGCTTCTCCTCCACGGAGAACATATCCAGCCACACGCTTCCCTCCGGCACCGCCGGCACCGCCATATAGGATTCCCCTGTGAAATCCACCACAATCACAGGCTCCCCGCAGAACAGCTGCAGCCGCTTCAGAGCCGCCCCGTCCTCCAGAAGCCGCAGCTCTATGGCCAGGCCATACTCCGTGTAGAAGTCCTCCACAAAGGCGGACAGTTCCTCGCCCCACTCCGCCTCCAGCAAGAACCAGCGCAGGCTCTTCATCCGCCTGGCATGGGCCTCCAGCACCTCCGGCAGACCGGGAGCCGTGCCCAGTATCACGAAATGGGGCGGTGATGCCGGGAGCCCCGCCCCCTGGGAAAACACCTGCCGCACCCAGAACCGCTGCGCATAGCCCTGGAATTCTTCCAGGGGAAGGTACTTGCGCCACAGGGCAGGCAGAATCTCCTGCATCCGGGTATCCCCCTCCCTGCCGGTCTGGGATCCTTCCGGCGGATGGCTTTCCCCTCCCCTGCCGGTCTGCGATCCTTCCGGCAGTCGGCTTTCCCCTCCCCTGCCGGTCTGCAGTCCGTTTTCCGGCAGAAAGCCTTCCGGCCTCTCCCAGTCCCTATCCCCTGCCTGTCCGTCCCGCGGCCCCGTCAGAATCTTGCGGAGGCTGTCCTCATACACGCAGCGGCAGCCGTCCATGTCCTGCGCAAACTCTGCCACCTCCCGGGCAAGCCCGCGCACCATCGCCTCCATCTCACCAATCAGCCCTTCCCTGGCGGCCAGCCATCGGGCCTCCTCCTGTTCCCAGGCAAGCCTCCCGGCCCGCAGCTCCCGCTGCCGCTTCCGCAGATCCCGCTTCTGCCGCACAGCCTTCCATGGACGGCACAGGGCAGAAGCCAGGCCATGTCGGCCCACCGCTTCCGCCGGCCTGGAATCCTTTGGATCCCCGGCAGATTGATCTGTCCATTCCGGCATGTCCGCCTGGCCTTCCATGCCCTCTCCCCAGGGCCTGGGGCCCAGCCTCCTCCCGAACCACTGTCCCTCGTCCACGTCCATCCCTATCCGTATCAGCAGATAGGCCTTCAGTCCCACAGGCTCTGCCTCCGGCCTCTCCAGGCCCCTTTTTCGATAAAAATACAATATGGTGTCCATGCCACAATATATGCGGCCTCACTGAAAAATAGTCTCCACTCCCGCTATCAGCTCTTCCATGGTTTCCATGGAGTTGATGGTCCGGCGGAACCGGGCGGAATGGGGCATGCCTGCCGTGTACCAGGCTAAATGCTTTCGCATCTCCCGCACGGCAGTGTATTCTCCCTTCGTCTTCATCTGCAGGTCCGCGTGCTCCAGCACCATCCGTTTCTTCTCCTGCCCCTCCGGCGGCTCCGGCATCCTCCCGGTATCCAGATAGCTGACGGTGTCCCGGAATATCCATGGATTCCCCTGTGCCGCACGGCCGATCATGACACCGTCGCACCCCGTCTGCTCCAGAAGCTTTCCGGCGGCTTCCGGGCTGTCCACGTCCCCGTTGCCGATTACCGGGATGCTCACTGCCTGCTTCA
>NZ_CAPDXS010000157.1:2489-11544 GCF_948601915.1 uncultured Acetatifactor sp.
GGGCGATGACGTCCCAGTCCGCCCGGCCGCTGTAATACTGCTCCCTGGTGCGCCCGTGCACCGCAATGGCCGCCACGCCGCAGCTTTCCGCGATCCTGGCAATTTCCACCGCATTGCAGTTCGCCTCGTCAAAGCCTTTCCGAATCTTCACCGTCACAGGCTTGTCTACGGCCCGCACTAAGGCAGAGAGAATCTCCTCCACCAGCTTCGGCTCCTTCATCAGAGCCGAGCCCTCCCCGTTGTTCACCACCTTGGGCACCGGGCATCCCATGTTGAAGTCCAAAATGGAGAAGGGGCGCTCCTGGATGCGCTTTGCCATATCCGCCAGTATCTTCGGATCCGAGCCGAAGAGCTGCAGAGAGGCCGGGACCTCCTCCGGATGGATCTCCAGAAGCTCCTCCGTATTTTTGTTGTTATAAAAAATGGCCTTGGCGCTGACCATCTCCATGCACACCAGCCCTGCTCCCATCCTGCGGCACAGCAGGCGGAAGGGCAGGTCCGTCACCCCTGCCATGGGGGCCAGTATCACGTTATTGTCCAGCGTCACATCGCCGATTGTAAGCTTTCCCATCGCCTTATCCTCTGTCCTCCCTGCATCCATTCCCGTTTGCCGCATTTCTTCAAGGCTTTCAGAACATACGTTCTCTGTTGCAGCGAAGCAGAAACGGCTCTTTTACTCTTTTACACGATTATCCACGGTTTTCAATCGCCCGCTTTCAGGCGCTCCGGGACTTCTGCCGCCCAATGCCATGCCATGTACGCGCGCTCACTGCCTGCGGTCAGCTTGCGGGCTTTCTGTTCTTCTCATAGAGAATCCGCAGCCCCTCCATGGTCAGGTGGCTGTCGTAGATGTCTATCGCCTCCGTCTCCTGGGCAATGAGCCGTCCCAGGCCTCCGGTGGCCACCACCTTCAGCTTCTTCAGGCCGCTCTCTTCCTTCACCTTCCTGATGATATACTCCGTCTGGCCGATCTGGCCGTACACCAGCCCAGCCTGCATGCTGCTGATGGTCTCCTGGGCCAGGATGGACTTGGGCTTGCGAATCTCTATCTTGGGCAGCTTGGCCGCCTGGGTCCAGAGTGCCTCGGAGCTGATTCCCAGACCCGGGGCCGTGATGCCCGCGGCGAATTCCCCTTTCTCCGTGATCAGGTCATAGGTGGTGGCTGTCCCGAAGTCCAGCACCAGCACCGGACCGCCGTACTTTTCATAGGCCGCCACCGCGTCCACGATGCGGTCCGCCCCGATGGCCCTGGGATCCTCGGTGACGATGCGGATGCCCGTCTTCATGCCCGGCCCCACGCTCATGGGGCGGGTCTTCGTATAGCGCACCAGCGCCCCCATGAGGGAATGCATCACGTCCGGCACCACGCTGGCCACGATGGAGCCCTCCAGGTCGGCGGCCTCTATCCCCCGGTTCAGCAGTATCTGGGTGATCAGGACACCGTACTCGTCGGAAGTCCTGGGCATCTTGGTCATGATGCGGAAGGTGGCAAGCAGCGACTCCTTCTCGTACACGCCCAGCGCCATATTCGTATTGCCTACATCTATCACTAATATCATAATGCCCTCTTCCCTGTCTGCCTCTTTTCGCAGACACCGCCACTGTCCGCACCGGTAGGCCGCAGCCAGCGGAGCCCCATTTTATGTCCCTCTGCATGCGCGCACGCTTTGGCCCATGGCGGTCAAAACCGGTTGGGCCTGCGCAGCTACAGCTCCATCACCGCAACCACTTCTTCCCCGTCCATCTCGCCGGTCTCCCGGAATCCGAAGGAGTGATACAGCTCCCTGGCCACCGCATTCTCCGGCTCGTAGGACAGCCAGCAGTACTGCGCCTCTCCGCAGGGCCTCCTCCGTATGAAGTCCAGCGCAAGTTTCATGGCCTCCCGTCCGTATCCCCTGTGCTGATAGCGCTCATCTATCATGAACCGCCACAGATTGTAATTCTTCCGGGCAATCTCCGGCGGATTCTCCCAATACTCATCCGTTTCATATCCCACCATCAGAAAGCCTACGGCTTTGTCGTCATCATAAATGCCGAAGGGGAACGCGTATCCTCCTCCGGCGATCGTCGTGTAGGCCTCGATGATGCTCACGTCATTGCCCGCCACAAAGCTCTTCTGATCCTCCCTGACGCGAAGCCCCAGGAGCTCCCAGACATTTTTTCCATTTACTTTCTCGATTCTCACCATTTCCTTCACCCTGCCCGCTTTCTCTCACTATCTATGCCATTTTCCACATAATCTACGATAAATATCCCGAGACATCCTCCTTCAGGATGAACACCCTGTAATAAAGCTGCAGGGATTCGAACAGCTCCTGCCGCCGCCTCCTCATCTCGCCCACCAGCAGGCCGCTGCTGACCTCGTCATAGGTGATGTCGTCGTCATCGGCATTGGTCTCCAGCACCACGCTGCCGTCCTCCTCAAAGGCTATGGCGAACACGCCGCCTACCTCCTGGGTGAACAGCACGCACAGGATGCGCAGCTCCTCCTGAATGGATTCCGGAATCCCGCTAAACTGCTCATTGAAATAATATTTCTGCTCATAGGCATTGGCTGCGCACAGCACCAAATTCCCGCTCTCCATCTGTCTCCTCCTCCGGGACGCCCTCTTTTCGTTTCCTCTCTGCATCCCGGTTCCCTCTCCGTATCCTGAGACAGGCTCCCTGGTCCGGGCGCCCCCACAATCCGGCCCTGGCCCACGGACGCGGCAGTCCTTCCCCCGCTTCACACATACCCGTAAATGCCCCGCACGGACACCTCTCCGGCGTACACAGGCTCCACCGTGCCGTCCTCCCGCTCCACCAGCAGCTCGCCCGCAGGGTTGATGCCCCTGGAAATGCCCCGGTATTCTCCCTTTGGGTCCAGGATGCGCACCTCGCCGTCCTTTCCGGCAAGCATCCCGTTATACCTGTCCAGAAGCCCCGCCAGGCTGCCGTCCCCGCGGAATATCCCGTAATACGTCTCAAAGGCCTTCATCACGTTGACCATGATTTCCGCCCTGGATACCGCGCGTCCGCACTCCTGCTCCAGGCAGGACGCGGTCTGGGCGATTTCCGGCGGAAAGTCCTGCCTGGCCACATTGATGCCTACGCCCATGACCACATAGTGGATGAAATCCCGCTCCGTGCTCATCTCCGCTAATATCCCGCAGACCTTTTTCCCGTTCACCACGATGTCATTGGGCCACTTGATGCGGGCCTCCAGGCCGCAGGTCTCCCGTATCCCCTCCGCCACTGCCAGCCCCATCACCAGCGTCACCATGGATGCAAGCTCTACGCGGAAATCCGGCTTCAATATCAAAGTAAAGTACACATTCGTTCCCGGCGGGCTGCTCCAGGACCTGCCCCTGCGCCCCCGTCCGGCAGTCTGCATATCCGCCACGATCAGGGTGCCCTCTCTGGCCCCGTTCTCCGCGTCCAGCTTGGCCTGGAGGTTTGTGGAGGCTAACTCCTCATAGAAGCACACCGGCCTTCCGGCCCATGCGGTGTCCATGCGGCTCTCCAGCTCATGCCGTCCATAGACCTGACGGTTAGATGCCAGCCGATATCCACGGTTCTGCACCGCTTCTATCTGATAGCCCTCTTTCTTCAATTGTCCCATGGCTTTCCACACCGCGGTGCGGGAGACGCCGAACCGCTGGCACAGCTCCTGCCCCGACACATAGTCCTCCCGCTCCCGCAATAACGCCAATATCTTAGCTTTCATCTCTGAACATCCATTCCCATTCCCGGCTTCAATCCGGTATCCTCATTCCCCAGCGCATGAGCCCTTGAGCAGTCAGCCCTGGCTGTCCACCCCAGTCCTGCGTTGTCGTCAGTTTCCTCCGCCCTGTCCTGGCGCGGACATCAGGCACTGATTACTGGGGAATTCATGCACCGGCGTACCAGTCAGCACTGTGCCTCCTCATTCCCCTATCGTGGCCAGCATCACGGCCTTGATGGTATGCATCCGGTTCTCCGCCTCCCGGAACACCAGCGACTGCCCGGACTCGAACACCTCGTCCGTGACCTCCATCTCCGTGATGCCAAAGCGCTCACCCATCTGTGCGCCGATTTTGGTATCCAGATCGTGGAAAGCGGGCAGGCAGTGCATGAATATGGCCTTTTCCCCCGCGTTCTCCATAACGGCACGGTTCACCTGATAGGGGGAAAGCTCCCTGATGCGCTCCTCCCAGACTTCATCCGGCTCTCCCATGGACACCCATACGTCCGTATAGACTACATCCCTGTCTTTCGTCCCGGCAGCCACGTCCTCCGTCAGCGTGATGCTGCCTCCGGTCTGTGCGGCGATTTCCCTGCACTGCGCCACCAGTCCCTCCTCCGGGAAGTATTTCGCCGTGGTGCAGGCCGTGAAGTGCATCCCCATCTTGGCGCAGGCCACCATCAGGGAATTGCCCATGTTGTAGCGGGCGTCCCCCATATAGGTCAGCCGTATCCCCTCCAGATGACCGAAGTGTTCCCTGATCGTCAGGAAATCCGCCAGCATCTGGGTAGGATGGAATTCATTGGTAAGCCCGTTCCACACAGGCACATTGGCATACTTCGCCAGCTCCTCCACGATATCCTGCCCGAATCCCCGGTATTCGATTCCCTCGAACATGCCCGCCAGGACCCTGGCCGTGTCCGCGATGCTCTCCTTCTTGCCGATCTGGGAGCCCGAAGGATCCAGATAGGTCGTCCCCATCCCCAAGTCGTGGGCCGCCACCTCAAAGGCGCATCTGGTGCGGGTACTGGTCTTCTCGAAAATCAGCGCCACGTTCTTCCCCCGCAGGGTGTCCACCGGAATCCCTTTTTTCTTCTTCTCCTTTAAATCCGCCGCCAGATCCAGCAGATATGCGATCTCCTCTGTGGTAAAATCCAACAGCTTCAGAAAGTCCCGTCCCTTTAAATCCATCTTCTCAACCTGTCCTTTTCTCTCTGATTTGTAAAAACGATATATCCGTCTCCAAAGCTTCCGGCTTCTAACTTCCGTAATAAATATACCGCAACATCATGTCTTTTTCAACCCCAAAACAGCCGGCCTCCGGATATTGCTCCGGAAGCCGACTGCCGGTCTTATGGCATCGTATCGCCCCATATACACTTTCAGGAATCGTGAAAGCAATTCCTTACGATCCGCTCTTCGTGCCCTCTTTCCACGCCGCAGCAAGGCTCGCGATGCCCTGCAGCTCCGCGGGAAGCAGGATTGTGGTGGCCTGGCCGTCCGCCACCTTCTCGAAGGCCTCCAGGCTCTTGATCTTCAGTACGGGCTCGTCTGCCCCTGCCTCCTTCAGCATCCGGATACCGTCCGCATTGGCCTGCTGTACCTTCAGGATGGCTTCCGCCTCACCTTCCGCCTCGCGGATCATCTTCTCCTTCTGGGCCTCCGCGCGCAGGATGGCGGACTGCTTGTCGGCCTCCGCACGCAGGATGGCGGATTCCTTGGCGCCCTCGGCCTCCAGGATCTTCGCTTTCTTCTCGCCTTCCGCCCGGGTCACGGCCTCACGCCTCTCGCGCTCCGCCTTCATCTGCTTCTCCATGGCGTTCTGAATCTCGGCAGGAGGGATGATGTTCTTCAGCTCCACACGGTTCACCTTGATGCCCCAGGGATCCGTAGCGATGTCCAGAGCCGCCCGCATCTTGGTATTGATGGTCTCGCGGGACGTCAGTGTCTGATCCAGCTCCAGGTCGCCGATGATGTTACGCAGGGTGGTGGCCGTCAGGTTCTCGATGGCCATCATCGGATTCTCCACGCCGTAGGTGAACAGCTTGGGATCTGTGATCTGGTAGAACACCACCGTGTCGATCCGCATGGTGACATTGTCCTTGGTAATCACCGGCTGGGGCGGGAAGTCCGCCACCTGCTCCTTCAGGTTCACCTTTCTGGCCACTTTGTCCAGGAAAGGCACCTTGATGTGGAATCCCACCGACCATGTGCCCTGGTAAGCGCCCAGCCGCTCGATGACATAGGCCTGTGCCTGGGGCACGATTTTCAGGCAGGACACCAGCACCGCCAGGATCACCAAAATCAAAATCCCCATAATCCAACCCATTATTGTTCCCATACCCATAATTTTACCTCTTTCCGCGCTTTGTCCAGCGCTTATTTTATTGATGGATAAAAACTACTCCTCCGTTTTCGCCACTTCAGGTTCCTTCTCCTCCGGTCCGGCTTCCGGGACCTGTGGTTCCCCGCCTGGAATCCGCGTCTCCTCCTTCGGCGCTTCCTGCTCCTCTCCCGGAGACGCTGCCATTGGCTGCGGCGCTTCCTCCTTGACGGGTGCGCCTGCTTCCATCCGCTGCTCTGTCCGCACGATCAGCTTGACGCCGCTGATGGCTACCACGACCACCACGGCCCCCGCCGGAATCCGCACCTTGTCGTCCCAGCTCCTGGCGCTCCACTCCTGGCCGCTCACCGTCACCTGGCCTGTGGCCTGTACATTGTCGATCTCGCCGGTGACGATGGCCTGGCGGCCCACCATGCTCTCCACATTGGTCTTCACCCTGTCCCGGTTGAAGTATTTCACCGCGATGGGCCTGGTGAAGAACAATAATGTCAGCGAGACCAGCAGGAACAGAATCACCTGCACAAAAATCGGCGCGTACAATAGAGCCGCGAAAATGGCTACCAGCGCGCCCGCCGCGAACCATATAGTGGTCAGCCCCAGGGTCAGAACTTCGATCACGATGCACAGAATCAATATGACCATCCAGAAAATCAGCACCATATCCATACAATTTTCCTCCCCTTGTCCTTTTTCTCTAAATCCTTTTCACCTAGTTCCTAAACTCAGTTTACTATAAAAATCATTTTTTATCAACCCATTTCTTTGCACGTTACCTGCGCCTAACATATAAAAAAGAGCGGCGAAGCCTCTAAAGCCCGCCGCCCGCGCATATTGCCCCAAATATGAAATTATTTACCCTCGGCAGCCATCAATAGAATACGTGGTTTCCGATCACCAGGCCCTCCCGTCCGTTGTTGCGGCGGAAGTGGGTCAGGTCGCCTACATTGGACACACCTGCCAGGGCCTCCTGGGCCGCCTGGACGCACTCGGCGCTGTAGCCGCCCGACGCGTACACGCTGTTGAGCTTGCCGTTCATGGCCGGCGTGAACTGGCCGGAAGCATATATCACGCCGTGAATGGAATTGGGGTATGCCCCGCTCCTGACACGGTTCATGACCACTGCGCCCACCGCCAGCTTGCCCTCATAGCTCTCAGATCCTGCCTCGCAATAGATCAGAGCTGCCAGCAGCAGAGTCGTATCAGCGTCCGTGGTGTATTCGCCAAAGTTCTTGTGCCTTGAGGCCTCCTTCTCCGCAGCTATGCGGGCATCGATCTCCTCCATGGTCTCCCCTGCGTCGATGACGAAGTCGATCACCAGGAATTCCGTGGACACATAGCCGTCCTCTCCCTCGAAATCGATGCACACCCAGCCGTCATCGTACTGGTTCAGCACCTCAACTACCTCGCCTCCCGGCAGCAGGCCCCAGATGCCCGCCTCCGTGTTGGGTTCCATCCTCACCCGGAGGGTCTCCGTGTCCACCGTCGCCACCATCTTGCCCACGCTGTTGGCCAGGGCAAGGGCTTCGTCACCAAAAATCAGAAACTCGTCCGACGCCCAGCCGATGATATTCCCGGACTGCAGCTTGGTCCATCCGTCCCTGCGCTCTAAAACCGTGCCTCCGCAATCCTTGTACAGCATTCCCACCTTGTCGGATTCCTCGCTGGCTTCGCTCCTCACGTTCAGCGCGTTCTGCACATTGGCCATTACCAGATTGCTTTCCCGGGGCTCCTCCTCTTCCGCCGTCAGGTCAAGGTTCAGCTCCTTCGCCGTAGCGTTCACCACATCCACCGAATTGCCGGAGCCCGGATTGAATACCGCAGCCACGCCGCCGCAGGTCTTATCCACGCTGGCCCCCTCGCTGGCTTGGGCGGCTATACCTGTCTCAAAGGCCAGGCATAATGACATCAATACTGCCGCCGCTGTAGTGAACAGCTTTCTGCATCTTGTCATGATTTTTTACCTCCATAAACAAATTCTTAATACTTTGCGTTGAATTATTCCTTTTTCTTCATAAAGTTATTACAAAGTTATTAAATTTGTTACGAGTATCATAACAGATGTTACGGGAAATGTCAAGTTTTTCATTTTATCCGGATTTTACCTGGATTTCATCCTCTGGCGATGGGCCTCATATACCAGCAAAGCCGCGCTGACAGCGGCGTTCAGGGACTCCACCTGCCCCTCCATGGGAATCTTGAGCAAATCGTCCGCCTGTCTCGAGAGCTCCCCGCCAAGCCCCCTGGCCTCATTTCCGATCAGGAAGGCTGTACCCGTTTTGAAGTCAAAGCTGTCATAATAACGTTCCCCGGCCAGATGGGCGGCATAGACGCGCATTCCCCTCTCCCGCATCTGCCCCACGGCCCGGCCCAGATCTTCCGTATAGACGAAGGGCACTCTGTAGATTGATCCCATGGTGGCCCGGATCGTCTTGGGATTATAGATGTCCACAGTCCCCTGGCTCATGACGATCCCGGTGACTCCCGCGCCCTCCCCTGTCCTGACGATGGTGCCCAGATTGCCGGGATCCTGCAAATCCTCCAGCGCCACCAGCAGGGGATCGGGCACTGAGAGGAGCTGTTCCAGGGTATGCCTGGGCCGCTCCACCACGCACAGGATTCCCTGGGGCGTCTGGGTGTCGGAGATCTTCCGGAACACTTCCTCGGACACTGTCTCGTATCCAATCCGCTCCAGCTTTGCCGAAATCCGTGGCTGCTCTCTGCTCTTCTCCAGCGCCTGGGGCGTGACATAAATCTCCCGCACGGACTCCCGGGGGGCCTCTTCGCACATCTTAAAGCCCTCTGCCAGAAAAATGCCCGCGCTGCGCCGCTCTCTGGCATTGGCCTGCCACAGCGCCACCTGTTTTGCCTTTGGATTGGAATAACTTGTAATCATATGCCCTCCCTGCGTCCCTCACAGAATATCACTGCGTGCAAAAGCGGCCATTTCCCGCAAAACGGCCGCCTTTTTATGAAATATACTGCTTAACGATTTCACTTGCCGAGATCGG